>NZ_JOGH01000139.1:0-26326 GCF_000721345.1 Kitasatospora sp. NRRL B-11411
GCCCTCCGGGTCGCGGCCGGTGATCACCTCGCCGGGCGCGGCGATCGGCACGTACAGGCCGCCGTCGAACAGCGCGATGAACAGGTCCATCGGGTCGGGTTCCTGCCCGCCGAAGCTGTCGAGGAGTTGGGCGAGGTGCGGGTTGGACGGTGTGATCACGCACGGAGCGTAGTCGCCCCCGGCAGACGGCCGACCGCCAGGGGCCCGCTGGGCCCGCCGGGGGCAGGATCCGAAGGAGAAGGCATAGGTGCCACTGTGGACAAGCGCTGCCCACAGGTCGGGCCGGTCGGGATATTCGGCGCCGTCACCTACCGGGCCGACGACCGCTACCGGCCGGCCGGTGGGGTCCGCTGCGCGGCCGCGCGCCGGTCGGCGACCGCGCAGCAGCGCCTGGAGTTGGCCGTCGACCAGCTGGCCCGCACCGTCACTCGGTCGCCCGCGCTCGACCCGGCGGACGCGCTCGAAGCCGAAGGCGGGGACGGTTTGCGGGAGGTGGCCCTGCCGGTCCTGGGTGCACTCTCCTCGACGGCCGCGCCCCGCGCCACGGCCCGGAGGGCATCAGGGAGCAGAACCGCACCCGGGCGCTGCCCGACCTGGGCGGCACTCCCGATCCGCTGGAGATCGTTTCCCTAACAGCTCCTACGTAGGGGGCATCTCCCGTCCGCGTTGACACCTCACAGGTGTCGGGGCCGGCTGGAACACTGCGGCCGTGATCGACAGAACAGCCGCCAGTCCTTCAAGCGCTCTCGCAGCGCCCGTGCCGTCTCCTGCCTTGGCCGAGCTCACCGGCACCGCGTGGAGTGAGTTGCCGCACTTCTGTACCGGCCTGCACAACGTGCCCGACACACCGGACATCCTCATGGGCCTACTCGACGACGATCACACCCGCCGGGCGCGAGCGGTCTGGGACCTGTACCGGCTGCTCCTCAACCAGGAGCGGGTGTTTCCGTCGACCGCCCCGGCGGCTCTGTTCGTCTCCGCCCTCCTCGACGATCCGCGCATGCTCACCAGTGGACAGTGGGAGCGGAGAGCCGGCACGCGACCGCTGCGCGCGGAACTGCTGAACTGGTTGGCCTCGTTCGCCGATGTCGCTCGCCTGGACCCGGAGGACGGTGCCGGCGCGCCGCAGGATCTTGCCGCCGCTCGCGCTGTGCGGCCGACGCTCCGCACCCGCGTCGCGGCCTTCTGCGAGGACGACGATCCGCAGGTGAGGGAGGCTGCTACCGCGGCCACCGCCCTTCTGCTGGCAGATCCCGCCCTCGCCGCGTCGATCCCCCGCTACGCACCCGCCGTCCGCGATGTGCTGGCCCGGAGCGCGGACTCGTACTACCGGTGGATCGCGCGGGAGCGGTTGGAGACCTGGGGCGAAGACATCGCAGGCCTCATCACCGCGGAAGAGGAACACCGCGCGGCTGTGGACCGGGCGCACGAGCTGGCGAACAACCCGTTCGACGAGGGCCAGGGGCAGGCGATCCGATGGCTGGCCGAGCAACCGGAGGACACCGCCGCCTCGGAACCCCCGGGCCGATGGCACCCGGACCGGGCGGCACCGGAACGAACGGCCCCGCACGAGCCGGCACCCGATGCGCCAACAGCCGTCCGGGGAAGCGCGCCGGAGCATCGGGGCCCGTGGCGGATCGCCCGAAGCGAGGAGCGCGACGAGTGGAGGTTCACGCCGCACATCGGGGTGGGGCCGCTGCACTTCGGCATGACCCTGGAGGAGATCACCGCCGCCCTCGGCGAAGAGGGGACCGTTTCGGGCTACTACGCTCCCGACACTTACGAGCGCAGGCTCAACTACGCCGACTTCCGCACCGCTGGAGTCAGGGCGCTCTTCCGGATGAACCGCCTGGAGTGCGTGGCCGTGAACGCCCTCACCGGTCCCCAGGTACGGCTGGACGGTGTTCCGCTGACCGGCTGCGTACCGTCCCAGGTGGAGGAATGGCTCATTCACCGGCCACTGCGCGGCCCTCTGATGTACAGCGTCGCCGCCGACCCGGTCTTCCCCGACCTCGGCCTTGCGATCCGCTCCCAACGCGCGGGCGACATCAACTTGACCCGACCACTCTTCTTGCTGCACAACTGGCTCGACCTCTGGCACTCGCTGCCGAGCGAGGAGTGGAACTACCAGTAGGAGTTACCCGAGCGCGATCTCGCGATACAGGACGACGCTCCGCTGAGGAAGCAGCGTTCCCAACGGTTTCCGGATGTGCATCGGCCAGGTGTGGACGATCACGTGATTCGACTCTGGCGAAGATCTTGTGATTGGGCCCATGGCGTCGGTGTGGCCTGACACGATGTCAGGCATGTGATTCGCGGGACCTTGAGGCGTTTCTTCTCTTCCTCATTTAGCCGGTGTCGTAGTCGAGTTCGCCCAACAGTCGACGGCCCAGATCGTCCTGCACGCCCACGCGCGGGCGGCCAAGGCGATATGCCCGCACTGCTCCAGGCCGTCGGTGCGGGTGCACGGGCGGTACGTCCGGCGGCTGGCGGATGCGGCGATCGGTGGCAGGGCCGTGGTGGTCGAGCTGCTGGTACGCCGTTTCCGCTGCCTGAACGGTGCCTGCACCGCAGTGACGTCCGCCGAGCAGGTCGAGGGACTCACCGCGCCGCACGCCCGCAAGACCCCGCTGCTGCGATCGATCCTGCTGTCCATCGCGTGCACGCTCGCCGGTCGGCCCGGCGCCCGCCTGGCCGCGATGCTGGGCATGCGTGCCGCGAAGGACACCCTGCTGCAGTTGCTTCGCGCCGCGCCCGATCCTCCCCAGGCCCCGGTACGGGTGCTGGGCGTCGACGACTTCGCGCTGCGTAAGGGAGAACACGTACGCCACCGTCCTGGTAGACCTGGAGGCCCGCCGGCCGGTCGACGTGCTGCCGGGGAGGGAGGCCGAACCGCTGGCCGCCTGGCTGGCCGGGCATTCCGAGGTTGAGATCATCTGCCGGGACCGTGCCGGGGCATACGCCGAAGGCGCCAGGGCCGGCGCCCCGCAGGCCATCCAGGTCGCTGACGGGTGGCACCTGTGGCGGAACGTCGCCGAGGCTGTGGAGAAGACAGTCGGGTCGCACCACGGCTGCATCCGCTCCGCGTCCGCCGCAGGTCCGGCCGCCGAGCCCCGCACGGCAGGCGACGCGACGCAGCCCTTCGACCCTCCAGACGACATGCGCGACTGCCTCGGCCGCCCGCGGCGACTGGTCGCCCGCACCAAGGAACGCTACGCGGCGGTGCAGGAACGACTGGCTGAGGGCAAGTCCCTGACGGCGATCGGCCGGAAACTGCGACTGGACTATTCCACCGTGCGCCGATTCGCCCGCGCCGCTGGCATCGACGAGCTGCTGGCCAAGGCGACCAACCGGCAGTCCATCCTCGACGAGTACAAGCCTCACCTACACCGACCGTCGTCGTCGCCGGCCTGTCCAGTTCCTGGAGCTCGGGACAGGTCGAAGGCCACGTCACGCGCATCAAGCTCCTCAAACGAGAGGGCTACGGCCGCGCCAACCTTGACCTGCTCCGCAAACGGATACTCCGGAGCACAAGATCGTCAAGGGCGCCGGTCCGCCCGCACGTGCTGGATAGCCGACCTCCTTAGCGCTCGAAGTCTCGCGCGGCGTCGTCCCAGCAGATGCCGCGGAGACCGTGATCGGCGTCCTCGCCCGACGGGATGTCGGGAGTCGCCTGGAACCACACGACGGTCAATGCGGAGTGGTACAGCGCCGAATCTCGTTCCCGATCGATCGGCTGAGAGGTGAACGATCCAACGCACGTCACGGCAGGCAGCAGTTCAACGGGACCGAAGCCACCAGCAGGAAGGTCTGGCAGTTCCCGGACTGGCGCGACCAGGTGCACTGGCGCTGAGGGACGGTCCTTCTCGATACTCCTGAGCAGGCCCTCCAGCTTGAGGTCGTTCCAGCGTCGGAAGGGGTATCCCTCCAACATCCCGCCATACGTCGAAGACAGTCGCACGTCCGAGAGTTCGATCGAGCGGCCGGAGGTGAGAACTATGTGCGTCAGTGCCATAGCGCCCAACCTACCGGCGCAACAGGACCCGACCACTGATCCCGAGGCTGCGACAGCTACTGCAAGCAGTCCTGCTTCGGTCACAAGATCTTCGCCAGTGCCATTCCCCAGCTGCCGGCGGAGGGGGCTGCCGAGTCCGACGATGGTGGCCTGGGATGAGGTCGGCCGAGCTGGGAGGATGATGCCATGGGCTTCGACCTGGCGGTTCTTGCGATGGACGCTTCGGCTGATGCCGCGGCAGCGCGTGCGATGTTCGAGCGGTGCAACTCCCTGCATCATGACGAGGGTGAACTGGATGAGCGGGTAGTCGGGTTCTATGAGCGGCTGCGCTCTCAGTTCCCCGACTACTCGCCCCGTCCGGCGGACTCGCCCTGGATGTCGATGCCGTTGGCGGTCGGCATCGACCACGTGATCATGAACCTGAGCTCCTCCTCCAAGAGCGACGCCGCGATCAAGGTGATCGAGGAGCTGGCCGGGGAGTACCGATTGGTCCTGTGGGATCCGCAGTCCCAGGATGCCTACTTGCCGAGCGCCTGATCTCGAAGCAGGGTGGCAGTGGCCAACTCCCCTTCTCGGAAGGGTTCCTGGGCCGATTGTTGGGCCGGTAGCCGGGGCCGTTCATGATGACCTGGTGGCTGGTGTTGATCAGCCGGTCGAGGGGGGACTCGGCAACGACGGAGTTGAGGAAGAGCGGATACCAGTCGCTGGGGCCCGGTTGCCGGCGATGATCAGGGACCGACCCTGCCGCTCGCTGACCAGCTCGTAGAGGTCGTCGGCCCGGGCGGCGGAGAGCTGGCGCATCGCGAAGTCGTCGAGGATGAGCACGTCGGGGCGGACGAGCTCGCGGCCCCGCTTCTCCCGGGTGCAGTGCGCGGGCTGCGGCAACGGGGGGTTCCTCCTGGCCGGCCCGGCCCGGGGCGCGTGCTCATGCCGGACAACCGACGACGGAGAGCCGCTTGCCGAGGGCAATCCCGCTGAGGGCGTGCGCGGTGCACGGGACGGTGTCGACGGGAAGGGCGTCGTTCGGCCACCAGGCGAGTTCGGCGCACTTGTGCGGCTCGGCATTGCGGATCGCGCCGTCGTGGTGCGAGGCACCGAAGAACAGCTGGACGCGGCTGCGGCCGTCGGCGGCGTCCAAGTGGTGCAGGGCGTGGAGGAGTTCGAGGGCGTCTTCGGCGATGGCGATGACGAGCTCCTCGATGGCCTCGCGCGCCATGGCGGCGGTGACTGACTCCCCGGGCTCCAGGTGGCCGGCCGGAGTGTGCCACATCCCTTCGACGTAGCTGGTGTTGAGGCGTCGGCCGAGCAATACGCGGCCAACGGGGTCGGTCAGGACGAGGTGCACCCCGACGACGAGGGTGACGGGGTCGCCCACCGGCGCGGAGGGGACGGTGACACCGGTGGCGGCCGAAGGCGTCGGGGTCGGCTGCCGAACGGCCGCGCGCCACCGATCGCGGTGCGGAGGTCAGCCCCGGTGGCTGCGGAGGTCAGTCCCGGCGGCGGTAGGTCAGGACGGCGTGGGTGGTCAGGCCCAGCAGGAGGCCCCAGAACGGGGCGCCGATGCCGAACAGGGTCATGCCGGAGGCGGTGGCCAGGAAGGTGACCACCGCGCCGTCGCGGCCCCGCTCCTCCGCGACCGCGGCGGCCAGGCTGCCCTGGAAGGAGGCCAGCAGGGCGACGCCGGCGATCACCGCGATCAGGGCGTGCGGCAGACCGGTGAACAGGCTGACCAGGACACCGCCGAAACTGCCGACCAGCAGGTAGAGCACGCCTGCGGACATGCCGGCCACGTACCGTCGGCGGGGGTCGGGGTGGCTCTCGGGGCTGGTGCAGATCGCGGCGGTGATCGCCGCCAGGTTGACGCCGGGCGAGCCGAACGGGGCGAGCAGCACCGACAGGCCGCCGGTGACGCCGACCAGCAGCCGGTCGTCGGGCTCGTAGCCGGAGGCCCGCATGATGCCGAGGCCGGGGGCGTTCTGCGAGGCCAGCGCGACGATGGTGAGCGGCAGCGCCAGGCCGACGGCGGCGGGCCAGGAGAACGCGGGGGTGGTCCAGACGGGATGGGTGGGACCGCCGGAGCCGAGGTGCAGCGGGAGTCCGACGGTGGCCGCGGCCAGCAGGGCGCCGGCGAGCAGGGCCAGCGGGACGGCGTAGCGCGGCAGCAGGCGTTTGGCCAGCAGGAAGACGGTGAAGCTGCCCAGCACCAGGGCGGGAGCGGCCTGCAGTTCGGCGAAGATGCCCGCGCCGAAGGCGAACAGGATGCCGGCCAGCATGGCGTTGACGATGCCGGTCGGGATCGCCCTGATCAGCCGTCCGAACAGGCCGGTGGCGCCGAACAGCGCGACGGCGACCGAGCTGAGCAGGAACGCCCCGACCGCCTCCGGGTAGGGGTACGCGCCGAGGCTGCCGATCAGCAGCGCCGCGCCGGGGGTCGACCAGGCGGTGATCACGGGGGTGCGGGTCCACCAGCTCAGCAGCAGGCAGGTCAGTCCGCTGCCGATCGACACCGCCCAGATCCAGGAGGCGGTGTGTGCCTGGTCCAGGTGTCCGGCGGCGGCCGCGGCGAGCACGACGACCAGCGGGCCGGAGAAGGAGACGGCGATGCATACGAGGCCGGCCAGCAGGGCGGGCAGCGAGACGTCCCGCCGCAGCGAGGGCCGGTCCGGCGGCGGGGCGGGGGACTCGGTCGGGGCGGGCCCGACCCGAGCGGCGGTCCGATGATCTGACATGGCAGCAGTATCCCGTCACCCCGGCACTCCCCTGCCGGGGGCGGGCCGCCTCCACCTCCACGGGCGTCGACGCCTCGGCGACCCGATCGCACCGGACGGTCCGACGGCCGCTTGACGGTCTGCAGGCGCTCCCGGCCGTCACGACGAGCGGGCCTTGAGCGCGAGACCGGCGCCGAGCAGCGGCAGGGCCGGCAGCAGGACGAGAAGAAGGGGAACCGCGGCAGCCTCCGCGTGGTCCGTGCCGGACCGCCGTGTGCCCTTGGCCCCGGCGAATGTTCCGGGGAATCTCTCCGGTTCACGCGAGTACGGGTGGGCGAGGCCCTGTCAGCACGAAGGGCACCAGTGGCGCGGACGGTTCGAGGAGGACGCGATGCGATGAGCACGGGCGACAAGCTCCACAACACCGGCGACAAGCTCAAGGGCACCGTCAAGGACGCCTTCAAGGGCTGAGCACCGCACGTCTCCCCTGCGCGGGAGCTGTCACCGTCCGCTCGGGGACAGCGGGCTCAGGCGAAGATCCGTCCGACGGCGAAGCCGATGCAGCACACGACCATGACCATGATGGCCAGCAGGGGGATCCAGCCGGGCCAGGCCGTGTGCAGTTCCACCGCCTCGGGCGTGGAGATGCCGTGGGTGGTCGAGGCTTCGCACTCGGGGGTTTCGGTCGGCACGGAATGGCCTTCCGCCGGAGCCGGAGTCGTAGTCGGAGCGGGGACGGGGTGGCTGACGGACATGGCATCCTCCCGGTGGTTCCGAGTGCCGCGGCACGCGGTTCGCTTCCACCTCCACGGTCCACCCGGCAGCGCCCGGACGCGAAATCGGCTCGCCCCGCCCCACCCCGCTCGCCTCGGCTCGGCCGGAAGGCGGAAGTGGGTGGAGAAGCGACGCGGAAGGCGCGTCCCTCGCGCTGGTGGTCGTCGGCGGGGGCTGCCGGGCCGGCCCGTCCCGGCGGGCCGGTGCGCGCTGCCGGCCTCGGCACCGGTGGAAGGGCGGGCGGTCAGGACGACGGCGGGGGCGGGAGTTCGACGGGGTAGGGCTCGGTGAAGTCGGCGGAGCGGCTCACCTTCTCCCAGGCGCCGGCCTCCTCCAGTTGGCGGCGGGAGTAGTCGAGCGCCATGGTCACCGCGTCGGCCCCGAGCAGCAGGTGGCTCGGGGCGTCGCCGCGGCGCACGGTGCGCACGAGGATCTCGGCGGCCCGCGCCGGGTCTCCGGCGGCGCCGGAGGTGCCCTGGCGGACCCGGCGGTTCATCGCGCCCACGGTCTGCTCGTAGGGCTCGGGAACGGGGTGGACGGTCATCGAGTCGCCCGCCCAGTCGGTGGCGAAGCCGCTCGGCTCGACGACCGTGAACCGGATGCCGAACGGCGCGGTCTCCGCCGCCAGCGACCGGGTGAAGCCGTCGACGGCGAACTTGGCCGCCTGGTACGAGGCGATGCCCGGTGAGCCGCCGACCCGGCCGCCGACCGAGGAGAACTGGACGACGGTGCCCGACCCCTGGCGGCGCAGCGCGGGCAGCGCGGCCTTGGTGACGTGGTAGACGCCCCAGAAGTTGGTCTCGAACTGGGCGCGGAAGTCCTCGTCGTCGGCGCTCTCCACGGGCGACACGTTGGCGTACCCGGCGTTATTCACCAGGACGTCGATGCGCCCGAAGCGGGCGAGCGCGGCGTCGACGGCCGCGCGCGCCTGGTCGGGGCTGGTGACGTCCAGGGGCAGGACGAGGACCCGGTCGCCGTGCTCGGCCAGTTCGGCGCGGAGGGCTTCGGGGCGGCGGGCGGTGGCCACGACGAGGTCGCCCGCGTCGAGGGCGGCGGTGACCAGGGCGCGGCCGAGGCCGCGGGACGAACCGGTGACGAACCAGACCTGCTGGGTGGTGTGCGCGTCTTCGCTCATGCCATTAGTACAACACCGTTCTCTTAATAACGCAACACCGTTCTCTTATGCCTCCCTATGATGGGTCCATGAGCCAGCCAGCCTTCCGACGGGCCCGCAGCACCGAAGCCAAGCAGGCGCGGGAGGCCGCGATCCTGGACGCGGCCCGGGCCCTCGGCCGGGACCGCGGCATCCGCGACGTCTCCCTGACCGACATCGCCGCCGAGGTCGGCATGCACAAGTCCGCGCTGCTGCGCTACTTCGAGACCAGGGAGCAGATCTTCCTCGAACTCACCGCCGAGGGCTGGCGGGAGTGGTCCGCGACGCTGCGCGCCGACCTGGCGGCGCGGGCCGCCGCCACCCCCGCCGAGGTCGCCGGGGCCGTCGCCGCGACACTGGCGGCCCGCCCGGTGTTCTGCGACCTGCTCGCGCAGGCCCCGCTCAACCTGGAGCGCAACGTCTCGCTGGAGGCGGTGCGCGGCTTCAAGCTCCTCACCCTGCACGAAGTCGCCCTGATCGGCGAGGAGTTGAACCGCTTGCTCGGTCTGGACGAGGCGCAGGTCCTCGACACCGTCGCCACCGCCACCGGCATGGCCGGCGCCCTGTGGCAGATCGCCAGCCCCGGCCCCCGCCTCCGGGAGCTCTACACCGGTGACCCCCGCCTCGCGCACGCCGTCGTCGAGGTCGAACCCCGCCTGCGCCGCGTCCTCACCGCGTTCCTGGCCGGCACGGTGGGCACGGTGGGCACGGCGGCCGGGGCCTCCGCGCCCGCGGAACAGCCGGGCGCCCGGGCCTGACCCCGACGACTCGGCGGCCGGTCAGGTCCGGCCGTTCTCCCGGGCCGTCAGGTCCTTCTCGACCTCTACGAGGCCTTGACCCTGGGTCAAGGTCAACTCCTGTACGGGGCCGGGGAGGATTGGAGCCGGGCGATCCGGGTTATACGGCGGCCGTGCTGAGATTCCTGCGGATGGCCCGGCTGGACGGAACGCGGACGGCCGCCCGTTCGACCGGGACACCCGGAGCATCGCCTACCAGCGCAGCGGGCCAAGGGCACCGGGCACTGCCCCGGCCCGACACGGCAGGGCGGCGGCCGGCATGAGCGCACCGCAGGAGAGCGGCTACGCCGTCAGCGCCGAGTTCTACGACCTGCTGCAGGCGGAGGGCGACCGGCGGCGGGCCCGGCGGTGGTTCGCCGCCGCGGCCGGCCGGGCCCGGCGGGGGATCGTCGACTTCGGCGCGGGCACCGGGCTCGTCACCGGGGTGCTGCTGGAGTCCTCGGGCGTGCCGGTGCACGCCGTCGAACCCGCCCCGGCGATGCGGACGGTGCTGATGTCCCGGGCGGCGGCGCTGGGCGCGGACCGGCGGGCCCGGCTGACGGTCCACCCGGGCCGGGCCGAGGAGGCCGGGCTGGTCGAGGTCGCCGACCTGGCGGTGGCGGCCAACGTGGTCGGCTGCGTGGAACCGGCCGCGCGACGCGCGCTGTGGCGGGCGGCAGCCGGGGCGCTGGTGCCCGGAGGGCTGCTGTTGTTCGATCCGCCGCCGACCGAACTCCCTTCCACTGCGGAGGACTTGACGGCTCTCGGCCCGGTACGGCTGGGCACCGAGAGCTACCGGGCGGACGTCAGCCGGGTGCCCGACCGCGGCGTGCTGCGGATGGTCTTCGACTACCGGGTCGAGCGGGAGGGCCGGACGGTGCGCAGCGCCAGGGAGGAGTTCTCGATGTGGCCGGTGGAGCCCACGGCGCTGGCGGCGGAGGTCGCGCAGGCGGGGCTGGAGCTCGCCCCCTCCCCGCATCCGGAGCTGTCGGCGGCCCGCCGTCCCTGCGGCAGGACGTCGGCGTAGCGGGCCACGGGCCACGGGGTGCGGCTGGACCCGGACGCGCACGCGCACGCGCACCTGTACCCGCCGGCAAGAGCGGTGCCGAGCAGCCGGTTCGCCCACCCGACGGACCGGGTCGGCCCCGCCCGGCACCTGCTTCCCGCGACAGAGGAGTGCCCTGGCCTGCTACGGCGGGCCAGGGCACCTCGACTGCACGCGGAGTGACTACCCGTCAGCTCTCACGGGGTCGGTCCCACGGCTTGTTCGGACCGTGGTCGCCCTTCGGCGGACAGGGCTTGGGCGGGCAGGGCTTCGGCGGGCAGGGCTTCGGCGGACACAGGCGGGTGTCCTTCACCGCGACCTCGACGCACGGGCGATCCTTGGTGAGTACGACCTCGGTCACCGGGTCGGCCGGCAGGGCGTAGCCGTCCGGCGCCGACACCTCCTGCCAGTTAGGTGCCGAGCGGGAGGTCCTGCGCCGCGCAGACGCCGTCGTCGCCGGTGGTGCAGGGCTCGCCGACCTTGGTGTCGGCGTTGGCGCCGAGCGCCTGGAGACCGGGGTGGCCGTTGGTCTCGCGCCACAGCTGGAACACCGCACCGGCCAGCGGCTCGCCGGTCTCGGCGTCGACCTTGGTCACCTTCGTCGTACCCGACCCCTTCTCCGGCGTCCGGGCGTCCTTCACCACGACCGGCACGTTCTGCCCGGCGGCGGCGATGACGACCGTGGTCACCGGTTCGGCGGGCAGGTCGAAGCCGTCCGGCGCCGACACCTCCTGCCAGTAGTAGGTGCCGAGCGGCAGGCCGGTCGCCCGGCAGACACCGGTGGCGGGGGTGGTGCACGGCGGGCCGACCGCGGTGTCCGCGTCCGCTCCCGTGGTCTGCAGGCCCGGGACGCCGTTGCTCTCCCGCCACAGCTGGAACACCGCACCGGCCAGCGGTCGGCCGGTTCCCGCGTCCAGCTTGGTCACGCCGGTGGATCCGGTAGCGTCCGGCGTCCGGCTGTCTCGCACGGTCACCGGGACGTTCTGGCCATCCGTGCCGAGCACGACCGTGGTCACCCGCTGGGCGGGCAGGTCGTAGCCGGGCGGGGCCGCCGTCTCCTGCCAGTAGTACGTACCCAACGGCAGACCCGCAGCAGAGCACTGCCCGCTGACCGGCGTGGTGCACGGCGAACCGACCACCGTGTCCGGATTCTCTCCGAGTCCACCTTGGTGACGGTGGTGGAGCCCGTTCCGGTCGGCGTCCGGGTGTCCTGGACGGTCACCGGGACGTTCTGACCGTCGGTGCCGAGCACGACCGTGCTCACGTTCTGCCCGGGCAGGTCGTAGCCGGGCGGGGCCGCGGTCTCCTGCCAGTAGTACGTACCCAACGGCAGACCCGCAGCAGAGCACTGCCCGCTGACCGGCGTGGTGCACGGCGAACCGACCACCGTGTCCGGATTCCGGTGTCGGAGTCGACCTTGGTGACCGAGGTCGACGCGGTGGGGGTGGGCGTGCCGCACGTGGGGAGGTCGCCGTTGAACGGGTAGGCGTGGATCTCCGTGCCGGTGCCGCCCGAGCCGCCGGAGGTGTGGTCCAGGGTTCCGGTGCTGAAGAAACGGCCGTTCAGGCCGGGCATGTTGACGGTGGTCGTGCTGGCCGGGTTGCCCACCAGGATGCTGCCCTGGAACTGGCCGGTGCCGGTGAAGGTGACGGAGCCGGCGGTCGGGACGTTCCACAGCAGGCGCTCGCGCAGCTGGTTGAGCGGGTCGGTGTCGTCGATGCCGCCGCTGAAGGTGCTGACGGTGCGGGCCGCACCGGTCAGGTTGACCAGCACGGTCGCGTTGGCGGGGATGTTCTGGAACACGATGCCCTGTTGGGCGCCGCCGCTCGTGGTGAGGTCGAAGTCCACGTTGAAGACCTGGAGCGCTGACGTTCCGTCACCGGTGAACAGCGTCTGGAAGCTCTGGTTGACCGCGGTCCCGGTGGCGGGCCGTGGCGTCCCGATGCCGGCGTAGCACTCGCTGGCCGCCTGCAGTTGGCTGCGCAACGGGGTGTAGGCGGCGACGGCCTGCGCGTCCTGGACGACGGTGCCCTCGACGGTGCCGCTGACCGTGCCCGCGTGCCGGACGACGCCGCCTTCCGCGATCAGCCGCTGGCCCTGGGCGACGGTGACGTTGCCGCCGGTGGTGAGGAAGTCCGAGCCGTCCGGCGGCGGGACGCGCGAACCGACGCCCGCGATACCGACGTTGTAGACGGCGCTGACGCCCGCTGCCTTGTTCTGCGAGAAGTTGCCGAGTGTCACCACCCGGCCCTCGGCTTCCGCCGCCGATCCGGAGACGTTGAAGTCGCCGCCGACGAACACGTTGATGTTGGCGTCGCGGCCCGCGAAGGGCCCGTTGTTCACCGGCGGGAACGTCGCCGGGCAGTCCGCCCCCAGGCACGGCCCGAGACCACCGGGGAGCCCGGCGGCCCAGGCCCCCGGGCCGACACCGGCCAGTCCGAACGGTACGAGCGTCGCGGCGAGGCCGGCGCTCAGCACCCGGCCCAGCCATCGTCTTCTCCGTACGGGCGACACATCCTGATCTGCTGCCACCGGGGTCCTCTCGGCGAGTGGGAACGAGACGCCCGAGTCTCGTCACGACCCGTTGTCCACGAACCCGCGACGCGCTGACATCCCCTCGGACGGCCCCGCCTCCGGCCCTCCGACGGCCGAACGGTGCGGCCGAACGGGTGGCCGAACGGGTGGCCGAACGGGTGGCCGCCGGACGGATGATCGACCGGTGCGGCCCGCAACCGGAATCGGTGATGCCGGTGACGCCGGGGTGTCGCTCGGAGCCGACCGAGCCGAGGCCGAGGGCAGGGGCGGGGCCCGGGGCGGTGGGGTCAGGCGCCGGTGGCCGCGTTGTCGGCGGAGTCGTCGCGGGAGGTCCAGGCCGGAGCGGCGCCGACCAGGGAGTCGAGGCGTTCCAGGCGCTGGGCGGTGGCGGTGTCGGCGGGGGTCATGACGACGATCCGGGCGTCCCGGGCCCGGTCCAGCCACAGGCTCTGGAACTGGACGTCGAGGGTGCCGACGCGCGGGGACTGGTAGCGGCGCAGCTGGGTGCGGTCGCCCACGACCTCGTACGACTCCCAGTGCCGCACGAAGTCCGGCGACTCCTGGCGCAGCCGGGTGAGCAGGGCGTTCCAGCGGGGGTCGTCGCGGTGTTCGGGCTGGCGGGTGCGGAGCTTCGCGGTGATCTCGCGCAGGACGGTGTCCTCGTCGAGCAGGCTGTTGCGCCAGCTCGGTTCGGTGAACATCAGCCAGGCGCAGTTGCGTTCCTCGACCGGGTACGCGTCCAGGTCGGCGAACAGGTAGCGGTAGGTGCGGTTGGCCGCGACCAGGTCGTAGCAGTCGGTCTGCACGGCGGCCGGGTACGGCAGCAGTTTGGCCAGCAGGGCGGTGTGCTCGGGGCGCAGGTCCACCGGCGGTCCCGGTTCGGCGGCCGTGCCGCGGCCCGCGAGCACCATCAGGTGCCGGTGCTCGGCGGCGTCCAGGCGCAGGACCCGCGCGACCGCGTCCAAGACCTGGTCGGACGCGTTCTTGGCCCGGCCCTGTTCGAGCCAGGTGTACCAGGTGACCCCGACGCCGGCGAGCTGCGCGACCTCCTCGCGCCGCAGGCCGGGTGTGCGGCGGCGGCCGGCCGCGGGCAGGCCCACGTCGCCGGGGGCGAGGCGGGCGCGGCGGGCGCGCAGGAAGGCGCCGAGGGCGCTGCGGTCGGGCGTCGAGGAGGTCACCGCACCAGTGTCGCGGCTCGCGGCGGGTGGATCCAGGTGGTGCCGGTACCCGTATCGGCAGGCTCCTGGTACCAGGATCACGCGGGGCGCAGGGTCGTGGTCATGACCGCACAGACCGTTCCCCTGACCCGTTCCGCGGTGCCGCGCCCGGCGCGCGCCCTCACCGGCGGCGGCCTCGCCGTCCTGCTGCTCGCCTACCTGCCCGTGAACATGACGTTCGGGTCGGTCAACCTGCTCGAACCCGCGATCACCGCGGACCTCGGGGTGGGCGTGTCGGGCGGGCAGCTCGTGCTGTCCGCGTACACCACCGCGTTCGCCGCGACCCTCGTCGTCGCGGGGCGCCTGGGCGACCGGTTCGGGCGGCGCCGGCTGCTCGCGGCCGGGGTCGGCGCGTTCGGCGCGGCCTCGGTGCTGGCCGCGCTCGCGCCGAACCTGGCCGTCCTGGTGGTGCTGCGCGCCGTGTTGGGTGCCGCCGCCGGGCTGTTCACCCCGCAGGTGCTGTCCACCATCCAGGCCACGGCGCCCGGGCGGCTGCGGGCGCTGGGCGTCACGCTGTTCGCCGCCGTCAGCGGCGTCGCCACCGTCACCGGCCAGCTCCTGGCGGGTGCGGTGGCGCAGGCGGTCGGCGAGCACTGGGGGTGGCGGCTGGTCCAGGTGCTGACCGGGGTGCTGGGCGCGGCGGCGCTGGTCGCCCTGCGCACCGTGCCCGAGTCGCGTTCGACGGCCCCGTTGGCGCTCGACCTGCGCGGGGCGGCGCTGCTCGGCACCGGCCTGCTCCTCGTCGTGGTGCCGCTGACCCTCGGCACCTCCGCGGGCGGCCCGGCCCCGGTGTCCGTGATGCTGGCCGCGGGCGCCGCGGTGCTCGCCGTCTTCGCCCGCTCGCAGCGCGCCGCCGAGCGCCGCGGCGAACTGCCCGTCGTGCCGCCGAGCGTGCTGCGCACCCCGGCCGTGCGCCGGGGCCTGGTGATGACGCTGCTGTTCTTCACCGGCTACGGGGCCTTCCTGTACGAGTTCTCGGCGCTCGCCCAGGGCGCGTTCGGCGTGGACGCCTGGGGCACCGTCCTGCTGCTGCTCGGCTTCGGAGCGGCGTTCGTCGTCACCGCCCTCGTCCTGCCGGCCGTGGAACGCCGCACCGGGCGCTGGACGATGACGGGCGCGGCCGTCGGGCAGGCGGCCGTGCTGCTGGGTCTCGCCCTCACCGCGGACGGCACCCGCGACGGGGCCCCGGTAGCCCTGCAGCCGCTGCTGGTGCTGCTCGGCGTCACCCAGGCCCTGATGTACGGCCCGGTCCTGCGCACGGTCCTGTCGCGCACCCCGACCTGGGCGGCGGGCGTCGCCGGCGGGCTCTTCACCACGCTGCAGCAACTCGGCCTCGGCCTGGGCGTGGCGCTCCTGGGCGGGCTCTTCCACGCCGTGGCCACCGCGGCGGCGGACGGCGGCGGTGCGGGTGGCGGTGCCGGTGGCGGGCTGTCCCGCGGTTTCGCCGTCGCCGTGACCGTGCAGGCCGTGCTGGCCCTGGCGTTCGCCTTCCTGGCGGCCCGGATCGCCCGGGCCGGGGAGGCGAACGGGAACGGGAACGGGGACGGGGACGGGGCGTAGGCGGGCGCGGGCTGGGCGGAGGGTGTGGTCGGTTCCCGACGGGTGCTCTCCCCCGCCCGGGCAGGGGCCGTCCGCCGACCGCGGTGGCCGGCCTGCTGACCGGGGTGGCCGGCCTGCCGACCGGTCGGGCCGGTGGAACCGTTCCGCAGTCGGCCGCCGGGAGGGCGAGGTCCGGCGGGGGGGGTGGATGCCACGCCGGGGCCCGAACCCCCACCTGCCCTGGACGGGGCAGGTGGGGGGGCTTGGTGCCGTCCGGGTCGGCGCCTACCGTGGAGGGCATGGACGTGGAGCGCGGCGGGGTGTCGTCGGGCGGGGTGTGGGAGCGGCCGGGGCTGCGGGAGCGGCTGGGGGCGGCGCTGTTCGCGAGGGTGGCCGGGCCGGACGGGCCGGCGGTGCGGCAGCGCATCCACGGGACTCCGGGGGCGCGCTGGTTCGCTCCGGACCGGCCGATCCGCACGGTGCACGGTGACGCCTCGATGTTCGTCGGCGGGCTGGCCGCGCTGCTGGTCCAGTCGCTGCACCCGTCCGCCATGGCGGCGGTCGCCGCGCACTCCGGCTACCGCAGCGACCCGTGGGGCCGGCTCCAGCGCACCAGCACCTTCCTCGCCGTCACCACCTTCGGCACCGCCGAGGACGCCCGGGCCGCGGTGGACCGGGTCCGCGCCGTGCACGCCCGGATCCGCGGCACCACGGCGAGCGGTCGCCGGTACCGTGCCGACGACCCGCACCTGCTGGCCTGGGTGCACGCGGCGGAGACCGACAGCTTCCTGCGGGCCCACCAGCTCTACGGCGCCCGGCCGTTGGACGCCGCGGGCTGCGACGCCTACGTGGCGGACACCGCCGAGGTGGCCGCCGCCCTCGGTGTGCCGGACCCGCCCCGCGACCGCGCGGCCCTCGCCGCCGTCCTGCGCTCCTACCGGCCGGAGTTGGCCAGGACGGCCGAGGCCCGGGCCGCCGTCCGCTTCCTGCTGTTCCACCCGCCCCTCCCCCTGTTCGCGCGTCCCGCCTACGGCGCGCTGGCCGCGGCCGCTACGGGCCTGCCGGCCCCGGAGCACCGCGCCCTGCTGGGCCTGCCCTCCGATCCCCTCAGCGCCGCGGCGGTCCGTCCGCCCGGCCTGGCAGTGGTGCGGGCGATCCGCTGGGCGATGCCCGTGCCCCGCGAACAGGTCTGAGGCGGCGCGAGGCCGGCCCGGGTTCTTCGCTCGGGCGCCGTCGGGTGGACGGTGGAGGTGGAAGCACCGGGACGCGCCGGTGTCGGCCGGGGCGGCGTCCTTGGGAACGGCGTGCAGCAGGGCGGACAGCCGTGCGCCGAGGTCGCCCTCCGGGACGTCCGGCGCGACGGGCGCCGGGGTGGTCACCGCCGCGGATGTCAGTCGTGGGTTGTTGACTGGGTGTAGGCGATCGGGGGGGTGGGCCATGGCGGGTCGTACAGCACGGCGGGGTCGGCGGGTCGGCCTCGGGGTCGTGCTCCTGGTGCTCTGTTCGGTGGTGTTCCCGGGCGTCGAGGTCGGCACCGGCGTTCTGATGTACGTCACGCAGAACGCGTTCGTGGCGCTGCTCGGGTTCCCGCTGCTCCTCTTCCTGGTGTTCTGCCTCCTGGTGGGGCTGGTGCCGGACATGGAGGTTCCCCGGGGGTGGGGCGTCGTGGCGGTGGTCGCGGTGCCCGTCGCCGCGATGGCGGTCGCCTACCTGACCTGCTCCGGCCTGAACCAGCGGGCGCTCCACGCCCGCGGCACGGTGGAACGGGCGAGGGTGACCTCCGTGTACTCGGTCGACGGGGGGACGGAGGCGCCGACCCGCCGGGCCCTGCTGGCCGATCTCTCGGGCCGGCCGGTCCCCGGCGGCGGGGTGGACGCGGACGGGCTGAGAGTGGGTCAGGTCGTCACCGTCACCGTGGACCCGCGGGGGAAGGTTCCGGTGCTGGTGGGTACGCCGTCCACCGGCGCCCGGCAGTTCCGGATCGCCGCGGTCGCGGCGGGCGCGGAGGTGCTCTCCCTCGCGCTGGCGATCGGTCAGGGCGTGGCGCGGCAGGCGCCCACGGTCTTCTCGGCCCGCTCGTCCCGACCCCGGGGGCCGCGGCGCCGCCGGGCCCCGCGGACCGGTGCGGGGCGGCGGCGCGAACGGGAAGGCTGAGGTTCCGGGCCGGGCGCGCGCCGGCACCCGCTCGTCGGCGGGTGCCGGCACGGGTGCCGCGGGTGCGGCGCCCGGGTCAGTCGCGGGCGGCGGCCCGGCGGCGGAGGCCGACGATCTGCGCGGCGACCAGCACCACGGCGGCCGCGACGAGCGAGAGGACCATCTGCCGGCGGCCGTCGGCGGTGGTGAACATGTAGCCGAGGACGAAGACGACCAGGCCGATGGTGACCCAGGTCAGGTACGGGTACAGCCACATCCGCACGGTCAGCTTCTCTGGCGACTCGCGCTCCAGGATCCGGCGCATCCGCAGCTGCGAGACGCAGATCACCAGCCAGACGAAGAGCGCCACCGCCCCGGAGGAGTTCAGCAGGAAGCCGAACACCGTCTTCGGGGAGGTGTAGTTGAAGAACACCGCGACGAAGCCGAAGACCACCGACGCGAGGATCGCGGTCCGCGGCACGCCGCGGCCGGTGACCCGGGCGAACGCCTTGGGCGCGTCGCCGCGCCTGCCCAGCGAGAAGGCCATCCGGGAGGCCGTGTACATCCCGGAGTTGAGGCACGACAGCACCGCGGTGAGCACGATGAAGTCCATCAGCGGCGCGGCGCCGGGCAGTCCGACGTGCTTGAGCACGGCGACGTAGGGGCTGGAGGAGACGTCCGCGGAGTCCCAGGGCAGCAGGGTGACGACGATCAGGATGGAGCCCAGGTAGAAGACGCCGATCCGCCAGATCACGCTGTTGGTGGCCTTGGCCACCGCGCGGGCGGGGTCGGGCGACTCGCAGGCCGCCAGGGTGACGATCTCGCTGCCCATGAAGGCGAAGACCACGGTGAGCATGCCGGTGAAGACCGCGCCGACGCCGTGCGGCAGGAAGCCGCCGTGGTGCAGCAGGTTGTCCGCGCCGACCGCGCGGGTCCCCGGCAGCACGCCGAACACCGCGAGCGCGCCGACCACGAGGAAGGCGCCGATCGCCACCACCTTGATGCCGGCGAACCAGAACTCGAACTCGCCGTACGAGGAGACCGAGGACAGGTTGGTCGCGGTCAGCGCCGCCATCACGATCAGCGCGAAGCCCCACTGCGGGACGCCGGGCATCCAGCTGTGCAGGATCTTCGCGCCCGCGGTCGCCTCGACGGCGAGCACGACGACCCAGAAGAACCAGTACAGCCAGCCGATCGTGAAGCCGGCCCACCGGCCGAGCGCGCGGTCGGCGTACGCCGAGAACGAGCCGGACTGAGGGTCGGCCGCGGCCATCTCGCCGAGCATCCGCATCACCAGCACCACCAGCGCACCGGCCAGCGTGTAGGAGAGCAGGATGCCCGGGCCGGTCGCGGCGATGCCGGCGCCGGAGCCGACGAACAGGCCGGCGCCGATCACGCCGCCAATCGCGATCATGGACAGGTGGCGGTTCTTCAGCCCGGCCTTGAGATGGTCGGGGCCCGGCGTCCCGGTGGGGTCTTCCGGTGGGGAGAGGGGGGTGTGGGTGGTCATCCGTCTTCTGCTGCCTCTCTGCGCGGCGCGAGGGTGGTTGCGCGCAATGCATGGAAGCTCATACTCAATACCTTGGATTCGTAACCCCTAACGCAAATTATCCTCTAAAAATTGAGGACCATTTGAGCCTTCGCGGGCTCCCGGACGGCTGCGGGAGCCGGAGGAACCTCGCGCCGCGCGGAGCGCACTGCCGGCGCCCGGGTCACCCGGAATCCGTTCGACGGCACACGATCGGCTCGCCGGAAGGGTTCGGAAGGCCGAAGCCGGTTGGCCGCGGGCGAGACGAGGCGGTTACGTTGGGTGCCGGGTCGGCGACCCCGTGCGATCGGCTCCGCCCGGCATCCGAGGAGCCCGAACGCGGCCACGACCTCCGTCCGCCCCGCCGCACGGCCGGACGCGCGCACCCGGAAAGGGCTTCCACCGGGAGGACCCGGAGCGCAAGGGCTTCCGCGGCGTCCCGGACGTCAAGCTCCGCCGGCAGAACCACGAGGAGGCAGTACACCGATGAACAGTGCTGACGAATGGACGGTCGGCCGCTACCTGGCGACCAGGCTCGAACAGTTGGGCATCCGCTACGTCTTCGGCGTGCCGGGCGACCTGCTCGGCCCGTTCCTGACGATCATGCAGGAGACCACGGCGGTGCGCTGGGTCGGCACCCCCACCGAGCTGGGGGCCGGCTACGCCGCCGACGCCTACGCCCGGGTGCGGCTCGCCGACGCCGACGCCGACCAGCCCGAACAGGGCGTCGCCGCGGTGGCGGTGACGTACAGCGTGGGCGCGTTCAACCTGCTCAACGCGGTCGGCGGCGCGTACGTCGAGGACGTCCCGCTGATCGCGATCAACGGGGCGCCGTCCTACGAGCAGTGGCTCAACTTCCAGGCGGTGGGCCTGCTCACCACCCACATGAGCCCCCGGCGGGAGAGCAACCTGGAGGTCTACCGGCAGGTCACGGTGGACGCGCAGGTGCTCTCCAACCCGGGGCTGGCGCCCTCGCAGATCGACAGCGCGATCACCGCCTGCCTGACCGAGCGCAAGCCGGTCTACCTGGAGGTGATGGAGGACCTCTGGCATGCGCCCTGCGACGCCCCGCAGGGCCGGCTCCGGGCCCACGAGCGGCCGTTCACCGCGCGGAACCAGGACATCCTGGACAAGGCCGTCGCGGCGGCGGCGGAGCTGATCACCAGGCTCGGCACGCCGATCGTCTGGGCGGGCGAGGAGCTCGTGCACCACCGGCTGGAGCGGGAACTGCTGGAGTTCGTCGAGGCCACCGAGATGCAGTTCTGCACCACGGTCGGCGCCAAGTCCGTGGTGTCCGAACGGCACCCGCGGTTCGCCGGCGTCTACAACGGCAAGGCGAGCCTGCCGGAGATCCGCAGGACCTTCAAGAACGCGGGCTGCCGGATCGGCCTGGGGACGTGGTCCACGTCCAAGAACCTCAACGGCGAGCAGTCCATCGGCGACGACTGGATCGTGGCGGCCCGCGGCGGCGTCAGCGTCGGCGCCATGTACTTCCCGGACGTCCAACTCGGCCACTTCGTCCCGGCGTTGCAGGCCGCGCTGGCGGGCCTGACGTTCCCCTCCGACCACTTCGCACTGGCCCGCGAGGCGGGCCTGGACGTCCCGGCCACCACCGCCGAGTTCCTGGACTCGCTGAGCTCCGAGCACCCGGACGGCACCGAGCTGACCTACGACGGCTTCTTCGAACGGATCAACCACTTCCTGGAGCACCAGGCCACCGGCGGCGACCCGCAGGCCCCCTCGCCCTTCACGGTGGTCTCCGACGCGGCGTTCGCCCTGCTCGGCTCGATGAACCTGCGGATCACCGAACGGGCCGGCTACCTGGCGCAGAACAGCTGGCTGTCCATCGGCTACTCCGTCGGCGCGGCCACCGGCGCGGCGCTCGGCCGGCAGCAGCCGCTGAAGCGCCCGCTGGTCTTCGTCGGCGACGGCTCGTTCCAGGAGATCTGCCAGGAACTGTCCACCCACGTCCGCCACCACCTGCGGCCGGTGGTCTTCGTCCTCGACAACGAGGGCTTCTACGGCATCGAGCAGATGCTGGTCAGCCCCTGCTACTACAAGGGCAGGCCGTCCGACGGGGCCGACTTCTACAACGTGCTGCACCCGTGGCGCTACGAGAAGCTGGCGGAGGTCTTCGGCTCCGAGAAGGACCCGATGCACGGCTTCGAACTCACCACCCACGCCGAGCTCGACTCCCTGCTCGCCGATCTCGCCGACCCCGGCAACGACCTCAACCACGCCCCGGTCCTGGCCCGCGTCCGGCTCAGCCGGCACGACTACCCCAGGGCCCTCCAGTACAAGATCGACGAGAACTGCCCCTGACCGCCCCCGCCGGCATGAGGCCGCCGACGGAGTACGGGGTACGGAGTGGGGGCCGGTCTCAGAACACCGACAGCCCCGTGAGGGTGGTGAAGAGGTCCAGCGCCGCCACTCCGGCGACGGAGTTGCCCCGTTCGTCCAGGCCGGGGCTCCACACGCACAGGGCGCAGCGGCCGGGCACGACGGCGATGATGCCGCCGCCCACCCCGCTCTTGCCGGGCAGGCCGACGCGGTAGGCGAAGTCGCCGGCGGCGTCGTAGGTTCCGCAGGTCAGCATGACGGCGTTGACCTGCTTGGCCTGGCTGCGGGTCAGCAGCCGGGTGCCGTCGGCGCGTACGCCGTGCCGGGCCAGGAGGGTGGCCGCCAGTGCGAGGTCGGCGCAGGAGGCCGTGACCGAGCACTGGCGGAAGTACTGGTCGAGCAGGAGCGGGACGGGGTTGTCGATGTTGCCGTAGGAGGCCATGAAGTGACCGAGGGCGGCGTTGCGGTCGCCGTGTGCGGTCTCCGAGGCGGCGACCGCCGGGTCGAAATCGAGGTCCTGGTTCCCGCTCTCGGCCCGCAGCAACCGCAGGAGTTCGCCCGCCGCGTCACCGGTGCGGGTGTGGAGGCGGTCGGTGACGACCAGGGCGCCGGCGTTGATGAACGGGTTGCGCGGGATGCCGTTCTCGTACTCGAGTTGGACGAGGGAGTTGAACGGGTTGCCGGAGGGTTCGCGGCCCACGTGCTCCCACAGTTCGTCGCCCTCGTGGGCCAGGTCCAGGGCCAGGGTGAAGACCTTGGTGATGGACTGCGCGGAGAACGGCTCGCGCCACTCGCCCACCCCGTGGACGGCGCCGTCCAGCTCGGCGACGGCCATGCCGAAGGCGCGCGGGTCGCGGGCGGCGAGCGCCGGGATGTAGTCGGCGGACCGCCCCCGGCCGGGCGTTCGCGCGATCTCCTCGGCAATGCGGTCCAGAACCTGCTGGTAGTCCATCGTCGATGTCACGGCACCCATTGTCCTCAACGAGGCCCGCGGGAGCCGGGGCAGCCGGCGACACGACGCTGCCGGGCGGCGGACTGCTGTCGGGCGCGGGGTTCCGGCGGTGCGCGGGGGTTCCGGCGGTGCGCGGGGGTTCCGGCGGTGCGCGGGAGGTGGGGGAACGAGTGGCGGCCGGTGGTCCCGCACGGGCCGGTCGCCGTGCGGGTGTCCGTCATCGGGCCGAACCGGGCCCCGGGAGGAGGTCGACGTCGTCGGCGTGCATGGGCTCGCCGCAGTGGCTGCAGCGCGGGTCCACGGTGGCGATCCGGCCGCAGGCGTGGTGGCGGTAGAGGACGGGGGGGCCGGCCTCGCCGGCGAGCCACCGGTCGCCCCAGCGCGCCATGACCATGAGCATCTCCACGAGGTCGGTGCCCTTCTCGGTGAGGTGGTACTCGAAGCGGGGGCGCGCGTCGTACGGCCGACGGTCGAGCACGCCCTGCTCGACCAGGTGGTTGAGCCGTTCGGTGAGCACCTTGCGGGAGACGCCGAGGTCGGCCTGGATCTGGTCGAAGCGGTTCATGCCGGCCCAGACGTCGCGCAGGATCAGCGGCGACCAGGGTTCGCCGATCACGTCCAGCGTGCGGGCGATCGAGCACGCCATCCCACCGAATTGTGTGCGCTGCATGGCGCCACCCTACCACTTGGGGTTCCCTCAAGGAACTCGGGATGCTACGATCGCTCCATCAGGGTCTCTTCAAGGAACTCCAAGGGAAGTGCCATGAGCAAGGTGTTCGCAGCCCTGGCCGTCTCGGTCGACGGCCGCATCACGGGCGACAACCCCCGACCCGGCTCGGGTCTGGGTGACGGCGGGACGCTCTTCGACTGGTACGGCGACCCGCGCAACGCCGCCGTCTACGACCAGCTCCTCGACCGCGTGGGCGCGGTCGTCACCGGACGCACCACGTACGACGATTCCGAGGGCTTCGGCGGCGGCAGCCCCCATCCGACCGCCCCGATGGTCGTGCTCAGCCACCGCCCGCAGCCCGCCGAGCACGCCGGCTCCCCGCGCCAGGTCTTCGCCGCCTCGCTCCAGGACGCGATCGGGCGGGCCCGGGCCCTGGCGGGCGACCGGGACGTGGCGATCCAGGGCGGCGCCACCCTGACCGCGGCCATCGGGGCGGGCCTGGTCGACGAGGTGGTCCTGCACCAGGTGCCGGTCCTCCTCGGCGCCGGCCGTCCGCTCTTCGGACGCCTCCCCGAGCACGTCCGGCTCACCCTGGTCGACACCGTCCCCGGCGCCGGCGTCGTCCACCTCCACTACCGGATCGACCGCTGAGGAGCTCCACCGTGCTGAGTGACAACGTGCGTGCCCTCCTGGACGGAACCCCGATCGCCCACCTGGCGACGATCCTGCCCGACGGGTCCCCGCACTCGGTCCCGCTGTGGATCGGGACCGTCGGCGACCAGGTCGCGTTCCTGACCGGACCGGCCTCCCGCAAGGCGCGCAACCTGCGCCGCGACCCCAGGGTGGCGATCTCGCTCACCCCGCCCGACAACCCGTTCCTGCCCGTCGTGCTCCGCGGACGGGTCGTCAAGTGGCTGGACGGCGAGGAGGGGTGGAAGGTGGTCGACGAGATCGCCGGCAAGTACATCGGCGCGCCCTACAACCGGGACCAGGAGCGGATCGTGGGCCTGATCGAGGTCGACCACCAGAAGACGGGGATGTGATGCGGGTGACCTCGCACGTGAGCGACGAACAGATCCGGGAACTGGCCGCGACCGCACGGCCCTTCAGCCTGGCGGAACTCCGCTGGGGCCCGGCGCGCCACCAGGAGGGGGCCGGGGCGATCGAGCTCGAGCACCAGCGACGCATGGTGTCCCTGCGCGCCGACGGCGTGATCGCCGTCCTGTGCCCGGTCGCGTCGGACACCGTCGCGGGACTGGCGATCATGACCGTGCCGACCGGTGAGGCCGAAGAGATCATGGCCGCGGACCCCTGCGTCCGGGCCGGAATGATGACCTGCGACGTCCTTCCGTGCTTCGGCTTCCCCGGTGACCGCCTGCCCGGATAGGACCGGCCGGCGACGGGCGGCGGCTCAGGCCCGGCAGGCGAGGGGTGATGCGGCGCGGCAGGACGGGGCCGAGGGTCCACCCGATCTGCGACCGCAATGGTGCCCCGAGCCCGTCGGCCGTCTTCGGCGCCGACCGGCCCGCCGGTGAGAAGCAACGGGACTGGGAAGAGGAACTGCGCAGGCGGGTCAAGGAGGTGGACCGGTCCATGGCGCGCTGACGAGTGCGGCTCCGACGTGGTGGTGGCGGTGTGCGGCGGGGCCGTCGGTGGGGCGTTTCCGTCGGGCAGGGCCGTCGTGGTGCGCCGAGGGCGGAGCGGGTGTCAGGTGAGTGGCGTGCCGGGGTCGCGGGCCGGTTCCAGGGGGGACCGGGTCGCTCGGGTCAGCCGGCAGGTCGCGGCCAGGCAGGCTGCGGCCAGGACGAACAGGACGGCCGGGACCGCCCGTACGTCGAAGAGTTCGATGGTCTTGCCCAGGGCGGGTCCGGCGGCCGCTCCGCCCACCATGGACGCGGCGATCACCAGGGCGCCGGCCCGCCGGGCGGCGGGTACGGCTCGCCGCAGCCACGGCAGTCCGGTGGGGAAGATCGGTGCGATGAAGAGGCCCACGCCGGCGTACGCGTAGGGTGCCGGGCCGGGCAGGACGGCCGCCAGGAGGCAGAGCGCCATGCCGGCGCAGCTGACCGCGATGACGGCCGGTTCCGACCAGCGCAGTGTCAGCGGTGCGACCAGGAAGCGGCCCAGGGTCAGCATCAGCCAGTAGACGGAGGTCGCGGAGGCGGCGAGCGTGGTGCTGTGGCCGACGGCCTCCAGGTGGGTCGGTTCCCAGCCGCCGACGCCGGCTTCCACCCCGACGTGCAGCACGTAGAGCACGACGAACACGGTGAGCAGCGTGGCGGTCCGGCGGGTGCGCAGGCTCGTGGGGCCGCCGGCCGCGTCCTCGGGCAGTTCGTCGGCGGGTTCGGGCGTGCGGTCGCGCACTCCGCCGAGCGGGAGGAGCAGCAGCGCCGCCAGGACGGCGGAGGCCGTGAAGACGGACGGGTAGCGGTCGGCTCCGAGCAGGCCGATCAGGGCCGGACCGGCGATCGCGCCGATGCCGAAGTGGGCGTTGAGGATGTTGAGCATGGCGGGGCTGCGGCGTCCGAAGCCGGTGGCGAAGAGCTGGTTGAGCCCGTAGTCGATGCCGCCGAAGCCGAAGCCGGTGACCAGGGCGCCGAGCAGGGCGAGCGGCCAGTAGGGGGAGAACGCGAAGGCGACGCTGCCGAGTGCCATCAGGGCGTAGGAGACGCCGAGCAGGGCCCGGTTGCCGATCCGGCCGAAGGCGCGGTCGAAGCCGAGGACGCCGAGGACGCCTCCGATGAAGTGGGCGCTCAGCGCGAGTCCGGCGCCCGAGGGTGACAGCCCGTACGCGGACCGCAGTGCCGGGAGGGCGGGTCCGTACAGCGACTGGAGTGCGCCGATCAGGACGAAGCCGGCGCAGGAGGCGACGACTGCCGGTGTGCTGAAGGCCCGGTCGGGTCGCCGGGTCGTGTCCGGTGGGGTGGGGAGGGACAGGGGG
>NZ_JOGH01000140.1:0-14522 GCF_000721345.1 Kitasatospora sp. NRRL B-11411
GTGCGGGGGTCGGGACGGTGGGGGCGGTCGGCGGGAGCGGTCGGGTGTCGGCCGGGGTGGCCGGGGTGGGCAGCGGGAAGGTCGTGGCGGTCGGCGGGGGGACCGGTGCGGGTGTCGGGACGGTGGCGGCGGTCGGGAACCGGGGCGCGTCGGCCGGGACGGTCGTCGGCCAGGGAGTCCGCGGTCCGCGGTTTCCGTTCCCGCTCTCGATCCCGTTGCCGGTGGCGAGGTCGCGGAGGCGGTCGGTGACCTCGGCGGCGGAGCGGGGGCGGGCGGCCGGGTCCTTGGCGAGCAGGTCGAGGACCAGTTGGTCGAGGGCGGGCGGGACGGGGTGGAGGGACTCGGGGCCGGGCGGGCGCGGGGGCTCGGCGAGGTGGCGCATCATCAGCGGGACCGGGTCCCCGGCGCCGAACGGCGGGCGGCCGGTGAGGAACTCGAACAGGACGCAGCCGAGGGCGTACAGGTCTCCGCGGTGGTCGCCGGAGCGGCCGTGGAAGCGCTCCGGCGGCATGTACGCCATGGTGCCCATCACCCGGCTGTGGGTGTCGGACCGGCCCTCGTGGTGCTTGGCGATGCCGAAGTCGAGGATCTTCAGCCGGCCGTTCCGGGCCAGGAACAGGTTGGCGGGCTTGAGGTCCCGGTGGACGACCTGCGCGGCGTGCGCGAAGGCGAGCGCGTCGCAGAGCTGGAGCGTCCAGTCGACCGCCTCGGCGACCGGGGGCGGTCCGTCCGCGCGGAGCCGGACGGCCAGGTCGGTGCCGGTGAGCAGCTCCATCACCAGGTAGACCGTGCCGTCGGGCTCCCGGCCCAGGTCGTGGACGGTGACGATGCCGGGGTGGCCGAGCCCGGCGGCGAGCCGGGCCTCGTTGAGGAACAGGTCGGTGCCGCGCGGGTCGTGCAGCTCGGTGTGCAGCAGCTTGACGGCGACCCGGCGCTGCAGCGCCACGTCCCACCCGTGCCAGACCTGGCCCATCCCGCCGCGCCCGATCAGCTCGTCCAGACGGTAGCGGGCGGCGAGCATGCGTACGGCGGCCAAGACTTCCTCCCCGGTCATCCCGACCGGGCCGCGCCAGGGGTGCCAGGGGCGCAGGACGGGCCGCGCGGGCCGGTCTGCCCCGGAATCTACCAGCCGGACACGGCCCCGAACCCGGCCCGGCCCAGCGTCCCTGGCACCTCTGGCGCGCCCGGCCCGGCACCCCTGGCGGGTCGGGGACGCCGGCTGCGGCCTCGGTCGCGGCCCGATGCGTCACCGGCTCCCGAACGGTGAACACGCCTGGGGCAAGACCGGCTCCCGCCCCGGCCGGGACCGCGGCTCCTTCGCCACCTGCGCCCCGCAGCCGCGAGCCGGGACACCTCGTCGGCCACCCGCAGAACCCGACCGGCGCCGGCAGCGACCTCCCGCACCCCACCGGGCCGGTCACCGCCGCGCCCGCCGACCGGCCGTCCGGGGCTCAGCCCCCGTCGGCGGGCAGCAGGCCGCCGCCGAGCACGTCGAGCAGGTGCGGCCAGGCCGCCGCACCCAGCCGGGCGGCGGCCGCCGGGGTGCCGCCGTGGTCGAAGACCGTGGACGGGGGCGGCGGCACCTCGCCGGGGAACACCACCCGGTGGCCCGCCGCCGGGTCGCCGACCAGCACGGTGCGGGCGCCGTCGGCCGCGCGGCGGCGCTCGCGCAGCCGCTCGGCGTACGGGAGCGACGGCCACATCGCGTCGGCCCCGCCCGCGACCAGCAGCAGCTCCGCCCGGGCCCGCTCCACCGGGATCCGGGCCGCGGGCACGTCCGCCGCGAACGTCCGTTCGCTCTGCTCGTACCAGCCGCGGATGGCCACCGGGACGCCCGCCGGCTCCGCGGACGTCCAGCTCTCGTCCATCGGGACGAACGGCAGCGGGCGGCCCCGCCAGGTCCAGGAGGAACGGGCCGGGCGGTCCGCGCCGTCCAGCCCCGCCCCGACGTTGCGCCACACCAGGGAGGTCGGCGCCAGCGCGACCACCGCGTCCACCCGCGGGTCGCGCACCGCCGTCAGCATCGCCGCCTCCGCGCCCTTCGACGTCCCGAGCAGGCCGACCCGCCGCAGCCCGTCCGCCCGCAACAGGTCGACCGCCGCCGTGAAGGTCTCCAACGGCACCTCGCACACCCCCGGCGGCTGCCCCGGCCCGCCGAACCAACGGATCGTCAACGCGTCGAACCCCGCCCGCGCCAACACCCGGGCCCGCGCCGCCTCCACCCGCCCGCTCGACCCCGACAGCACCACCACCCCGACCGCACTGCCCCCCACCGGCGTGCACCGCAACCCCTCCCACGGCTCCGCCCACACCCGCTCGACGATCTCCATCAGTCTCCCCTTCCCCTCCGCTCCCACCCCACCCTCACCGACCACACCCCCACCGGGCAAGGACCCGCCCGGCTGCCGGAGCGGACTCCGACCGGCCGTCGGGGGACAGGGGAGAGAGGGCTGTGGGATTGTCAGCCCGTCAGGCCGCCAGGAAGGGAAGGATGTTCGCGAGTGGGGCCGGCCAGCGGCACGAACGGCGAGCTGGAGATCGTTTCCCGAGTATGGAGTGATCGCTTCCCGAAACGGGTCGCTACGGGCCGGCACTATGCTGCCGCCGGGGTGGCAGGTGATCAGCGGCCGTCCTCCGCACCGTACTCTTCGGCTTCGTTGGCTTCGAAGAGTTCTTCCAAGTACTCCCACGGGTCGCCGCCGGCTGCTTTGATACGCCTCTCGTCCGCCCTGTTCAGGAAGCGGGAGTTCGGCGCGCCGTAGAGCCGGGGGCTTTCCAGAGGGCGCTCGCCGGACGGGCCGAGCATCCTGAGGACGAACTCGGCCATACCGAAGTCGAAGCGCGTGAAGTCACCCTCGCGATTCCGAACCACCACAGGCCAACGGTCGGGATCGGAGTCCGTGGTGTCCCAGTAGAGGACGTCGGAATCGATCGTCGCCCCCCAGCAGATCAAACCGCCGTTCCTCGGCCACACCGGGTAGGGCCAGTCACTGTGCTCCTGGTGGAGTGACCGCGCCACATCAGTGAGGCCACCGACCGTGGACTCCCGGGCGTCGGGGGCATGGTCGAGAACGGTCGCGAGTACCAGGTAGTCGTCGATTGTCCCGGCCCCGAAGACGTCCAAGAAGTCACGGTAGTCACTAGGGAAAGCCGTGTTCCAGCTCTCAGCGACCTGTTGCCAGTCCGAGGGGCGCCCCGCCGGGGTCGACGGCGGCGCCAGGACGGCGGACAGCCGCTCCACCGCAGAATGTGCCATGAGTTGTTCCGCTCCGTTCACCTGACGTCCGGTATCGGTCTGGGCTGATCATGGCAGGCGGCGGCACCGTGCGAGCTGGTCCACGAGCACAGCCGGCCAGGGCCGATTTCAGCCTTGCGGCGGTCACTTCCCGCGCCGTTGAAGATCGTTTCCTGACGCGGTTCGCTCTGTCTGCCCGAGTTGGCAAGGGTCATGCAGGCAGGGCACCGGCGGGGTGACCGTGTTCTCGGCCGCATGCGGTGAGAGCGAGTACTCCGCGGCCCTCGATCCGGGTTTCGGGTCCCAGACCGGCGGGGTCGACGGGGAGTCGAGCCGCGATGTGCGTGGCATGGCAGGCGTCGGGGATCTGGAGTTCTTCCTTCACCTGGTGGTACCGGGCGCGGAAGGCTCCGGAGTCGGAGTGGCTCACTCCGGCGAAGGCGTCGTCGGGGAATCCGTCCTGGTGGGGTAGGAGATAGCCGGACTCTGTCGGGTGTCCGGCGTGGTCGTCGTCCCCGTCTTCCTCGGCGTTGTAGGCGTCGTAGTGGTGGACCACTTCCCCGTTCTCGGTGATGCACCGGGCGGTCCGGTCGTCGCCGCAGCTCATCCCGTACCACTGGACCGAGCCGAACCGGCGGCTGGTCACCGAACGGCCGTCCGTGCTCCCCGCCGGGCTCGTCGCCGCGAGCGCGGGTCGGCGGCTGGTCCTGCACGCCATGGACAGCGTGGTTGCCTGGTCGGCCTTCGGTTCCTGAGGGGCGGGACGGAGGCGGGTGGGGCCGGTGGACGCCGTTGTCGGCGGGGAGGCGGGGTGTGGCAGGGTCGGGCGCATGGCTTTCGACCACAACGACCACTACCACCGACTGTTGCTGCGTCAACTCCCGGCCGGGTGCCGGACGGCGTTGGACGTCGGCTGCGGGACGGGGCGGTTCGCCCGGCGGCTGGCCGGGCGGGGGATCGAGGTGGACGCGGTCGATCCCTCGGCGGAGGCGGTCGAGGCGGCCCGGGCGCTGACGGGGACGGCCGGTGGGCCGGGGCCGCGGTTCCGGCAGGCGGACGTCACCCGGCTCGAACTGCCTTCGGGGCACTACGACTTCGTCTCCTGCCTGGCGAGCCTGCACCACATGCCGTTCGACACCGTCCGGACGCTGCGGGCGGCGCTGGCGCCGGGCGGGGTGCTGGTCGTCCTCGGCTGCTACCCGGAGGTGTCGCGGACGGACTGGCTGTGGAGCCTGGCCGCCGTCCCGGTCAACGCGGTCGCGCGGCTCTGCACCGCGCTCGGGGAACGGCTCCGCGGCACCCGCCCGACCGGCCCCGACGCCGTGCGGGCACCGGTCGCGCCACCGACGCTGACCTACGCGCAGACCCGGCAGGAGGCCGCCGCGCTGCTGCCCGGCTTCCGGCTGCGGCGGCTGCTGTTCTGGCGCTACCTGCTGGTCTACCGCGCCCCCGCCGACGGACCGTTGCCGGAGCCGTCGTCGCCGTCGACGGTGCGGGACGGCGGCCGAGGCACCGAGGCGCCCGGGGGCCGGACGGCCTGATGCCACGCCGACCCCCGCGCGCGCTGCGGACCGCCGGCGCGGACCGTCCCGCCGACCCCGCCTGAGCGACCGCCCCGCACCTGGACGCCGACCGGGAGGCGGCCGCGCTGCTCGCCGGGATCCAGGGCGGCGTGCTGATCCTGATGACCAGCGGCTCCGCCACCCACCTGGAAGCCGCCCTGGACACCGGCCTCGCCCGCCTGCGCGGAACGGTCGGCACCGGTGCGTGACCACTCGGCCCGCGGATGCCCGCCGGCCTGCGCGCGGCGGGCTGGCGGGATCTTGACGGTCACAGGCGCTCACGCCACTCGTGGGGCGGGTGCGCGGACCGAGAGACTGGAGCCGTCGCCGACCGGGGCCACCGGAACGGCCCACCGGAACCCCCGGCCCCCGACCCGGAAGGCCCCCGGCCCGGAACCCCCGCACCACCAGAAACGAGGCACCTCCATGTCCGCCACCGCCGCCACCGCCACCGCCGGGACGACCACCGGGACCGCCGCCACCAGCGCCGTCCTGAGCGTCCCCGCCGCCGCCCCGGCCGAGGCCGCCGCCCACTACGCCGCCCGGCTCGCCTTCGAGGCGGACGTCTCGGACGTCCACGCCGACCTGGCCTCCGGCGTGCCCGGCATCGTGGTGGTCGACACCCGCAGCAAGGCCGCCTGGGACCAGGGGCACATCCCCGGCGCCGTCCACCTCCCGACCGGGCAGATCGCCGACCTGGCCCCGGAGTCGATCGACCCGGCTCTGACCGTGGTCACGTACTGCTGGGGCCCCGGCTGCAACGGCGCCACCCGCGCGGCCCTGGCCTTCGCCCGGCTCGGCTACCGGGTCAAGGAGATGCTCGGCGGCTTCGAGTACTGGGCCCGCGAGGGCTTCGCGTACGACACCGCCGCGGGCTCCGAGCAGCGCCCCGTCGACGACCTGACCGCCCCGCGCTCCGGCATCTCCTGCGCCTGCTGACCCCCCCCCGGAACCCCCGGAACCCCCGGAACCTCCCGGGCCTCCCGGATCCCCGGCGCTCAGGAGCGGTAGGCGGCCGTCGCCGTCTCGACGAAGGAGCGGACCAGCGGGTCGGCCGCGCCCTCGTTCCAGGCCACCACCACCCGGCTCGGCGCCAGGTCCGGCACCGGCACCACCACCAGCCCGGCGGGCAGGTCGTGTCCGAGCGGGGCCAGCCCGACCGTGCCGTTCCACAGCACCGCCTGCAGGCACTCCTGCACGCCGCGCACCACCGGGCCCTCGCGCTCGGTGCCGCCGTGCCAGAACGCCTGCCAGCGCGGGTCGGTGCCGGGCGGGAAGCGGAACCAGCGGCGGCCGTCCAGCTCGGCCGCCCGCAGCCGCTCGCGGCGGGCCAGCGGGTCGTCCGCGCGCAGCACCGCGCCGACCGGGTCGGACCGCAGCGTGCGCACCGCCAGGCCGTCCTCGTCGAACGGGGCCCGGGTGAGGGCGACGTCGACCAGCCCGGCGCGCAGCCCGCAGGTCGGGTCGGTCAGGTCGGTCTCCCGGACGAGGACGTCCACGCCCGGGTGGTCGCGGCGGTGGGCGGCCGCCGACCGGAACACGCCCGGGTCGGTGCCGTCGCCCAGGATGCCGACGGTCAGGCCCGCCCGTCCGGCCGCCGCGCCCACCCGCACCCGCAGCCGGTCGGCGCGGGCGAGCAGGGCCCGCGCCTCCGCCAGCAGCACCGTGCCCGCCGGGGTGAGCGCGACCCCGGCCGGCGAGCGGACGAACAGCAGGGCGCCGAGGTCGGCCTCCAACTGCCTGACCGCCCGGCTCAGCGGCGGCTGGCTCAGGTGCAGGCGGCGGGCGGCCCGGCCGAAGTGCAGTTCCTCGGCGACCGCCACGAAGTACCGCAGGGTCCGTAGCTCCACGCTGCGACGATACCCAGCCGGTATCGGCGGGCCGGAACGGGTCTTGGACGGCGCCCCGCTCCCGGCGGTGGAGTGGACGGGACGCGGCCGCTCCCGGCCGCCCCCGCCGCCCGGCCCCGCCCGGCGGCGGCCCGCGCACCGGCCCCGCACCGCGGCGGCCCGCCCCCGAACGGGAACCATGGAACTCGCCCACTGGATCGTCGCCGGCCCGCTCGCCCTCTTCTTCCTCTACTCGGGCACGCTGAAGGCGGTCCGCAGCCCCGACCGGCTCCGCCCGATGATGGCCTGGGTCGACCGGGTCCCGCTGCCCGCCCTGCGCGCCCTCGGCGTGCTCGAACTCCTCGGCGCCGCCGGGCTGCTGCTGCCCCCGCTGACCGGTGTTGCCACCTGGCTCGCCCCGGCCGCGGCGACCGGCCTGCTGCTGCTCCAGGCCGGCGCGATCCCGGTCCACCTCACCGGCGGCGACCGCCGGATCGGCCTCAACCTGGCCCTGCTGGCCGCCGCGGCCGCCGTCCTGCTGCTGCCCGCCGGGTAGCCGGAACGGGGCGTCCGATAAATCGCTTGGACGGGCGGCGGGAGGTTGCTACTGTTCGGATCGCCGTGAACAGGAAGCGAGGAGGTGAGTTCCCCATGAGAGCTGGATCGAGGCGGGTGCTCCCCCTTTCCCCACGGTGCAACGACTGACACAGGTGTCGTCGGGAGCGCTCGCGTGACAACGCAGGCACTCCCGAAAGGCGAAAGCCATGAACACCGTGAACAGCACGAACACCGCGCACCCCGGGCACCCCGTGGAGATCACCCGGGTCGACGAGACCCAGTGGCAGGCCCTGGCCGGAGACGTGGTCGTCGGCCACGCCGACGTCTCCACCCGCCGCCACGACCTGCGCTACGTCAGCATCGACGTCTGGGACGACGCGGCCTTCGCGCCGCTCGCCGACGCGGTGCGCGCCGCCCTGCCCGCCCCGCTCCGCACCCTGCTCGCCGCGGACGACCCGGCCCCGGCCGCCCGCTGGGAGCGGGCCGGGTTCGTCCCCGAGCGGCGGGAGTGGGAGTACGTCCTGTCCACCGCCGCCGCGGTCCCCTTCCTCGCCCCGGGCGTCACGATCCTGCCCGCCGGGACGGCCGACGAGGCCCGGCTGCGGGAGCTGGACCGGGAGATCCGGGCCGAGGTCGAGGCCGGCCCCGGCTGGCACACCATGCCCGCCGAGGTTCGGCCCTGCCCTCCGGGGGACACTCTGATCGACCCGTCGCTGTACGCGGTCGCCGTCCACCAGGGCCGGTACGCCGGCCTGGTCCGGGTGGTCCGCGGCCGCGGACCCGCCCGGATCGGCCTGCTCGCGGTCCGCGCCGCCCACCAGCGGCACGGCCTCGGCCGCTCCCTGCTCGCGCACGCCCTGCACACCCTGCACGAGGCGGGCACCACCACCGCCTGGGCCGAGGTCGACCGGTCCCGCACCGCCGCCACCACCCTCTTCGAGAGCTTCGGCGCCGAACGGACCGGCCAGGTCCTACACCTGATCCACCACTGACCGGCACCACCCGCACCAACTCCGCACCACCCCCACTCCCACCAGAGAATCGAGACCCCTTGCCACGCGTCGCCAAGGGCCTGGAGCTCGAGGGCACCGTCCTCGAGTGCCTGCGGAACGCCACCTTCAAGGTGGAACTGCAGAACGGCCACCACGTGCTCGCCCACATCAGCGGAAAGATCCGCAAGAACTACATCAAGATCCTCCCCTTCGACCGCGTCCTGGTCGAACTCAGCCCGTACGACCTGACCAGGGGCCGCATCCTGTTCCGCTACCGCAACTGACCCCCCGTCAGTCCCGGTAGCCCCGCCGGTCCCCGCCGGTCCCTGCCGTCCCCTCGCGCCGGTGCCTCCGACCCCCCGTACGGGCCGGAGGCACCGGCGCGGGCGGTTTCCGAGCAGGTCCCGAGCAGGTCCCGAGCGGTTCTCCGGTCGGCGGGCCGGGGGAGTGTGGGCCGTCGCACATCGGGGCGGTACGCGTTGCCCCGGCCGCGCGCCGGGTGGAAGAGTGCCGGGCATGGTGGCAGACGGGCAGGTCAGCGGAGCGGAAGCGGCGCCGGAACGGGTGTTCGACTGGCTGGACGGGGCGGCGAGGGCCCGGGACGCCGCCGGGCTGACCAGGCGGCTGCGCAGCCGGCCCGCCGACGACCCGGTGCTCGACCTGGCCTCCAACGACTACCTCGGGCTGACCAGGCACCCGGCCGTCACGGCCGCCGCCGCCGAGGCCGCCGTGCGCTGGGGCGGCGGCGCGACCGGCTCCCGGCTGGTCACCGGCACCACCGAGGCGCACACCGCGCTGGAGCGCGAACTCGCCGAGTTCTGCGGCTACCAGGCCGCCCTGGTGTTCTCCTCCGGCTACACCGCCAACCTCGCCGTGCTCACCGCGCTGGCCGGCCCGGACACCCTGATCGTCTCCGACGCCCACAACCACGCCTCGCTGATCGACGGCTGCCGGCTCGCCAGGGGCCGGGTCGCCCGGGCCGCGCACTGCGACCCCGCCTCGGTGCGCGAAGCCCTCGCGGCCCGCACCGAACCCCGCGCCCTGGTGGTCACCGACTCGGTGTTCTCGGTCGACGGCAACGCCGCCCCGCTCGCCGACCACCTCGCCGCCGCCCGCGCGCACGGCGCCGCGCTGGTCATCGACGACGCGCACGGCCTGGGCGTGCTCGGCCCGGGCGGCGCGGGCGCCGGGGCCGCCGCGGGCATCGCCGGACAGCCCGACGTGGTCGCCACCGCGACGCTCTCCAAGTCGCTCGGCGCGCAGGGCGGCGTCGTCCTCGGCCCCGAGCGGGTGATCCGCCACCTGGTCTCCGCCGCCCGGACCTTCATCTTCGACACCGGCCTCGCCCCCGCCGCGGTCGGCGCCGCCCTCGGCGCGCTGCGCCTGCTGCGGGCCGAGCCCGGCCGGGCCGCCGACGCCCTGCGGGTGGCCCGCGAACTCGCCGACCGGCTCACCGAGTCCGGCCTGGACGCTTCCGCCCCGGACGGCGCGGTGGTCGCCGTCCGGGCCGACGACCCCGAGCACGCGGTGCGCTGGGCCGCCGCCTGCCGGGACGAGGGCCTGGCCGTCGGCTGCTTCCGGCCCCCGTCCGTCCCCGACGGCGTCCCACGCCTGCGGCTGACCGCCCGCGCCGACCTGACGGCCGACCAGGTCGCGTTCGCGGTGCAGGTGGTGCTCAAGACCCGCTGAGCGCTCCCGGGGCGGGCCGGACACGCCCGCCCCGGGGCGGCGCCGTCAGCCGAAGACGACCTGGTCGACCGTCCAGAACGCCGAGTTGGTGCCGGTGTAGCGGAACTGGAAGCGGGCCGTCGAGGCCCCCGCCGGGACGGTGACGTCCAGGTGCTCGACCGTGTTCAGGTCGGCCCGGTAGGACTTCACCAGCTGCGCGGCGCCGCCGTCGAAGGACACGTACACGTCGCCGGTCTGCGGGCCGTCGATCTTGTAGTCGGTGGCGAAGGACAGCGTGCCGTGCGTGCGGCCCGCCACCGGGTACGCCGGGCTGATCAGCGTCGAGTCGAACTGGCCGGTGCCGTGCGACTTGTCGTCCCACTCGTCGGAGTCGGCGACCGCGAACACGTTGCGGGCCCGGACGTTGGTCTCCCGGCTCTGGCCGAGCTGCGCGGCCGTCCAGAACTCGTCGGTGGCGAACGCCCAGCCGCGCCACTCGGTGACGCCGCCGGACGGCATCCGCGAGTTGTCGATCGACCAGCCGGCCGGCGGGGTGTGGGTGAAGCCCTTGACCGTCGAGCCGATGCCGGTCTCGTCGACCCGGGTCTGCAGGCTCGGCCGCAGCGCGTCGAACTCGTCCGGCACGATCTCGTCCACCGGCTTGCCGTCCAGGCCCCAGGCCGGGTCGATCGGCGCGCCCTCGTGCTTGAGCACGGTCGGCGCGATGTCCACCGGCTTGACGTCGTAGCGGTGCGCCCCGGCCGCGTAGCCCCGGCCGTTCAGGACCATCCAGGTCTGCCGCTCGTTGGCGCTGTTGCCGCCGTGGCCGCCCGCGTCGGTGTGGCCGTGGTCGGTGGTGACCACGACCAGCCAGTCCTCGGCGGCGTACGAGGGACGGGACTTCAGCGCGGTCAGCACCTGCCCGACCAGGCCGTCCGCGTCGTGGATCGCGGCCAGGTACTGGCTGGACGCGCCGCCGTAGGCGTGCCCGGCCTCGTCCACCCCGTCGAGGTGCAGGAACACCGAGTCCGGGTTGCCGTGCGCCAGGTAGTCGGCGGCGTCCGAGGCGGTCTTGGCGTCGTTCTCGCTCTCCGGGATCCGCAGGTCGGCCTTGCCGTTGAAGACGTTCGCGGTGATCGGGTTCCAGGAGCCGATCACCAGCGTCGAGGCGGCCGGGTCGGCGCTCTCCAGCCGGCTCGCGTAGTCCGGGTACAGGTCGAAGCGCGAACCGGTGAAGTTGTTGTCCACCACCTTGTGCTTGTCCGGCCACACGCCGGTGGCGATGGTCGACCAGCCCGGCCCGGAGAGGGTCGGCGCCATCGGGTTCGCGTACAGGTTGGAGGTCGCCGTGGTGCCCGAGGCCATCAGCGCCTTCAGGTTCGGCGCGTCCGCCGCCGCGATCTTGTCGTACCGGGTGCCGTCGATGCCGATGACCAGCGTCTTGGCCTGCTTGCTGCCGTTCGGCAGGCCGTTGTACGCGCCGGTGGCGGCCGCGGCGGGCGAGCCGCCCAGCGGCACCAGCGCGGCCGCGACGACGGCCGCCGCGGACAGGGAAAGGGCCATGGTGGAACGGGAGTTGCGCACGGTTTCTCCCAACGGGGAAGCGGCACGGTGCGGTTGCACCGGCAACCGAGGATGGAGCGGCCGGGCGAGCGCGAGCCCGCACCGAATCCACGGTTGTATGAACAAGCGTCAAAATTCAGTCCAGACCGGTTATCCATCCGTGATGTTTCGTGGACGGCCGGACCGGGGGGTGCCGGGCCGGCGGACGGCCGATCGCTACCCTGGGCCGGTGAACCACGGCACCCCCCGCGCCCCCCTCGCCCCCGCCCGGTCCGGCGTCCCCGAGCACGGCCGGGTGCCCAAGTACTACCTGGTCAAGGCCGAACTCGAGGAACTGATCGACGAGTTGGGCCCCGGCGGACGGCTCCCCACCGAAGCCGGCCTGGCCGAGCGGTACGGCGTCGCCCGCGCCACCGTCCGCCAGGCCCTGCGCGACCTGCTGATCGAGGGCCGCCTGCGTCGCCAGGGCCGCGGCACCGTGGTCGCCGGAGCCAAGATCGAACAGCCGCTGTCGCTGGCCAGCTACACCGAGGGCGTCACCCGCCAGGGCCTGCGCCCCGGCCGCACCCTGATCGCCCTCGACCGCCAGCCCGCCGACCCCGCCACCGCCGACCGCCTCGCCGTCCCGGCCGGCGAACCGCTCTGGCACCTCGAACGCGTGCTGCGCGCCGACGAGGAACGCGTCGGCCTGGAGTCCACCTACCTGCCGGTGGCCCGAGTCCCGCGGCTGGCAACGGAGTTCGACCCGGCCGGCTCGCTCTACGGCCACCTGCGCGACCGCGGCGTGCAGCTCGCCGGAGCCGAGGAACGGATCGAGACCGTGCTCGCCACCCCGCGCGAGGCCCTGCTGATCGGCACCCCGCCCGCCCTCCCGATGCTGCTGCTGCACCGCCGCAGCCGCGACGCCGCCGGCCGCCCGCTGGAACTCGTCCGCACCCTCTACCGCGGCGACCGGTTCAGCTTCACCCTCGACCTGACCGCCCCCACCACCGACTGACCCGGGCGCGGCTTCCGGGCAGCGGCTTCCGGGCAGCGGCTCCCGGGGCGGGTGAAATCCCTTTGCGGGGACGGCTCGTGCGGTCCGACACTGGGGGACATGCTCGGATTCGTCAGGACCGACAACGAAGCCCTCGTCACCTACCTGGGCGACCCGCAACGCACCGTCGCCGCCTACCGGGAACTGCTGCGGCGCGGGGAGGACGCGGTGGACGCCGTCCGCCACGGACTCTCCCACCCCGACGCGGCCGTCCGGGAGGGCTGCTGCCGGCTCCTGGACCACCTGGTCGACACCGCGTCCATGGGCCGCCTGGTCACCATGGCCGACGACCCCGACCCCGAGGTCCGGATCGCCGCCTTCCACGCCCTGGCCTGCGACCGCTGCAAGGGCGACACCTGCGCCCCGGGCGCGGACCAGGTCCTCGCCCCCGCCCTGCGCCACCTCGCCGACGACCCCGACCCCCGGGTGCGGGCCCGGGCCGCCGAACTCGTCGGCAAGTTCGCCCACACCCACCCCGGGGCCGTCACCGCCCTGCAGACCTGCCACGCCCAGGACCCGAGCCCCGCCGTCCGCAAGAAGGCCGGCTGGTACGCCCCCGGCGGGAGCATCCACGAACGGACCCGCCCCCGCCCGCCCCGGTGACGGCCGTCGAATCGGTCGTCAGGCCAGGCTCTTGCGCATCAGGACGCACATCGTCTCGTAGCGGCGGAGCGTGCCGTCCTCGTCCTCCACGTCCCAGGAGTCGGGCGCCCGGCCGAAGGCGCGGTAGCCGAGGCGCTCGTAGAGGGCGCGGGCCCGCGGGTTGGACTCCTCGACGCCCAGCTCGGCGCGGACCAGACCGCGGGCGGCGATCCGCCGCTCGGCGGCGCCGATCAGCAGCGTGCCGATCCCGCAGGACTGCAGGGCGGGATGGACGCCGAGCTGCCAGAGCGTGCCCGCCCCGGGCGCCACCGCGTAGTCGACGCCGCACAGCGCCACCGGAAGCCCGGCCGGCGTGCACGCCGCCAAGTAGTCGATCTCGCCCGCCGCGGCCCGCCGGACCTTCCCGGCGAGCTCACGCACGTGCTTCGGCGACCCGGCCCAACCGCAGGACGGCAGATCGGCGTCGGTGAGGCCGCGCACCGACAACCGCAGCCTGACCTCGGCCACCGCCGCGCCCCGCATGTCCTCCGACATCGTCGTCCCCTCCGTCGCGGGCATTCCCCGGCCCATTGCAGCAGGCCGCCGCCCGCCCGTCCAAGGGTTTCCGGGGCGCGCTGGCGCGGGTCGGCGCGGTTCGGTGCGGGTCGGCGCGGGACGCCGGCTCAGAGTGCCGACAACAGCAGCAGCAACGCGAACGGGGCCGCCCCCCAGGCCAGTCCGCGCAGTACGCCGCGCCGCACAGTGTCCGCGGCGGGCAGCGGGAGGGACCTCGGGGCCCGCACCCCGGACCCGCCCCCGGTCTCCGTTCCGGTCCCCGTCCCGGCCGCCGTTCCGGTCTTCGGTTGCGGGGCCAGCGGCAGCCCCATCTGCACGCCCGCCGTGGCCAGCGCGGGCGGCAGCAGGGTGAACGCCAGCCACAGCGGGTAGACGAAGCCCGGGTCCCGGTTCGAGACCGGGTCGTGGCCCGAGGCGGGGGCGATCTCCGCGACCGGCCAGGCCAGCAGCGCCACCAGCGCGCCGAACGCCAGCGCCAGCACGGCCCCCGCCCACACCGCGCCCACCGGCCGCGAACGGTACTTCGGCGTCGCCGTCCGCAGCGCGCTGCCCGCCAGCACCGCCGCCCCGTACCCGCCGAACACGGCCAGCCCGTCCCCGCGCAGCGCGTCCCGGACCCCGTCCGCCCCGTCGACCCCGTCCGCCAGCGCCCCGACGCCCCACGCCCCGGCCACCGCCGCCGCCAGGACCAGGGCCACCGAGCCGGGCGCGGCGGTCCTCGCCTTGCGGCTGCCCGCATCGCCGTTGCCCGTGCTGCCGTTCACCGCGTCGCCGTTCACCATGCCCGGCACGCTAACAGCGGCCCGGCCGCGGTGGGCAGGTGCGTCAGGCGGTCCTACGTTGTTGGTGGGTTGGACGGGCCGTCGTAAGGTCCAGAGATCCAGAGGCGCCGGGTATGGCTTTCAGGCGGTTGCACGCGAT
>NZ_JOGH01000141.1:0-14480 GCF_000721345.1 Kitasatospora sp. NRRL B-11411
GGGTCGGGGCCGGGGTCGGGGCCGGGGCCGGGGCCGGGGTCGGGGTCGGTCGCAGGGCCTGGGCCGACCGTGGGGTCGCTGCCGGTCATGCGGTCACCGCCGTCGCGGCCCGGTGCCGCTGCCGCATCAGGAACTTGCGGACCTTGCCGGTCGGCCCGAGGATCAGCTCCTCCTCGCCGATCACCAGCACCGCGCGCAGCGTCGCCGCTGCCGCGGGCGTCAGTGCCGCCCGCACCGCCGGGGCCCGGTCGACGGACGGGTCGGCGTCCGGGCGCAGCGCCAGCAGCACGTCCGTCACCACGGAACCACCCCCGGCGCCGACCTCCGTGCCGCTCCCCGTACTGCCCTCCGCACCGCCCGCCGGTTCCGTCCGCAGCGACACCACCGTGCAGTCCAGCACGTCCGGGCAGGCCGTCAGGACCCGTTCCTCGCTCAGCGCCGTGTACAGCCACTCGCCGCCGCCCAGGTCGACGGCGTCCACCGCCCGGTCCACGTGGAAGTAGTAGCCCTCCGAGTCCCGGTACAGCAGGTCGCCGGTCAGGTAGTAGCCGTCCAGCCGGTTGCGGTAGGTGGCCGCCGAGTCGTTCCAGTAGCCCGGGGCCAGCGTCGGTGCCCGCAGCGCCAGGTGGCCGACCTCGCCGACCGGGACCTCCCGGCCGGTGGCCGGGTCGAGCAGCGCCACCTCGGCGAAGCCGTGCGGGACACCGACGCAGCGCCCGTAGCGCCCGGTGTCCGGGCCGTGGGTGAGATGGAACGCGGAGTGGCCCATCTCGGTGGAGCCCAGCCCGTCCACGAAGTGCGAGCCCGGCACCCGCCGCACCCCCTCCCGGGTCACCGTCACCCGCGAGCCGGCCGCCACCAGGCGGCGCACGTGCGGCTCGTGCGCGCAGTCACCGGTGTTGAACCAGAGCGCGACGGAAGAGAGTTGACGCTGCGTCAGGTCGTGCCGGGCCAGCTGCGCCCAGGTCGCCGCGAAGCCGAACACGCCGGTCGGCTCCCAGCGCTCGATCGCCGACAGCACCTGCCCGCCGTCCTGCCCGGACAGGAACAGCACCTCGCTGCGGTGGCACAGCGCCAGGTTCAGCGTCGAGACGCCCGCCGCGTGCGCGGCCGGCAGCGCGCTGAGGATCCGCTCGGTGCCCCGGGCGCGCGGCGCCGCCAGCCGGAACAGCTTCACCGCCGCGAACAGGCTGGCGTGCGAGTGCACCACCGCCGCGGGCAGCCGGGTGGTCCCCGAGGAGTGCGTGATCACCACCGGGTCGTCCGGGTGGTGCCGGTACGGGACGGGCGCCGCCGCCGGGTCGCCGCTGCCCGGCCCGCCGGCGTCCTCGTGCAGGGGAACGCCCGGGTCCTCGCCCGCCAGCCGCTCCCGGTGCTCGGCGTCCGTCAGCAGCGCCACCGCCCGCAGCCGACGCAGGTACCCGGCCGCCACGTCGCCCGGCAGGTGCCGGTTCAGCAGCGCCGGGACGGCGCCCAGCCAGGCCAGCGCCAGGAAGTTCAGCAGGCAGTCCGCCGACCCCGACACGTACAGCGCCACCGGGTCGCGCGGCCCGATCCCGCGCCCGTGCCACCACGCCGCCCGGGCCGCCACCCGCTCGTGCAACTGCCCGAGCGTCAGCCCGTGCCCGGCCGGGAAGCCGTCGACCGGCACGTCGAACGCCGCGCCCGGCCCGTCCGGGTCCGCGCCGTGCGCCAGCAGCGAGGTCAGCACGTTGCCCGTGCCGAGCCCCGGGTCGGCGGCCAGCCGCGCCCTGATTCCGGTGTCCCTCACGTCCTGCCGCCCTTCCCGAGCACGTCCGTCACGTCCGTCATGTCCGTCGCATCCGTCACGTCCTGCCGTCCTTGCCGCACACGTCCCTCACGTCCCGCCGCCTTCCCCGAGCACGCCCGCCGCTTCCCCGACGGGCACGTCCGCCATTTCCCCGACGAGCACGTCCGTCACTTCGCCGATCGCCGCCAGTAACTGCGCCCGGCCCGGCTGGCAGGCCCGGTCCAGCGCCGGGGCGAACGGCAGCACCGCCCCCTCCGGGCGGGTCACCCGGCGCGGCGCGGACCGCAGCCGCGGCCCCTCGGCGGCCGTCGCCAGCACCTCCGCGGCGAACCCGCAGGAGCGGTTCGAGTCGTCCAGCACCACCAGCCGCCCGGTCCGCCGCAGCGAGGCCGCCAGGCCCGCCCGGTCCAGCGGGTGCAGGGTGCGCGGGTCGAACACCTCCACCGAGACCCGGCCCGCCAGCTCCTCGGCCACCGCCAGCGCCTCGTGCACCAGGTGGCCGACCGCCACCACCGTCACGTCGCTGCCCGCCCGGTGCACCCGGCCCCGGCCCAGCGGCACCGGGCCCAGCGCCGCGAAGTCCACGTCCTCCCGCACCCCCAGCGCCCCCGACGGGGCGAACACCACCACCGGGTCGTCGTCCCGCAGCGCCGACAGCAGCAGCCCGTACGCGTCCGTCGGCGTGGCCGGCACCACCGTCTTCACCCCGACGTGCGCGAACAGGCCGTACGGGTGGTCCGAGTGCTGCCCCGCCCAGGACTCCCGCGAGCCCGAACCCGGCAGCAGGTACGTCACCGGCACCCGCAGCCGGCCGCCCGACATCAGCGAGAGCTTGTGCGCCTGGTTGGCGATCTGCTCGAACGCCAGGAACAGCAGCGACGGGATCTGGAACTCCACCAGCGGCCGCATCCCGGCCAGCGCCGCGCCGGTGGCGAACGAGGTGAACGCCTGCTCCGAGATCGGCGTGTCCAGCACCCGCTCCGGCCCGAACCGCCGCACCAGCCCCGCCGTCACGTACGACACCGCCACCCGGACGTCCTCGCCGAACACGCACACCGACCCGTCGCGCGCCATCTCGTCGCCCAGCGCCCGGTTCAACGCCTTCAGGTACGACAGCTTCGGCACCTCAACCCACCTCCGTCGCGTACAGGTACGCCAGCGCCGAGGACGGGTCCGGGTGCGGCGCCGCGCGCGCGAACTCCACCGCGGCGTCCAGCAGTTCGTCGAGCTCCGCGTCGATCGCGGCGCGGACGGCGGCCGGGATCCGGGCCCCCTGCACCTCCAGCGGGTCCCGGGCCCGGCCCGCGGCCTCCTCCTGCGCCGAGCGGTAGCCCGGGCGGGCCGCGTGCTCCCAGGTGTGGTGCGCGTCGAAGCGGTACACCGCGCACTCCAGCAGCGTCGGCCCGCCGCCCGCCCGGGCCCGGGCCACCGCCTCCGCGGTCGCCGCCAGCACCGCCCGCGGATCCGTCCCGTCCACCGCCAGCGCCGGGATGCCGAACGCCGCCGCCCGGCCCAGCACGCTGCCCGCCACCGCGTCCGCCGTCCGGGTCGAGGTGGCGAACCCGTTGTTCTCGCACACCAGCACCACCGGCGCCCGCCACAGCGCCGCCAGGTTGAACGCCTCCAGCACCACGCCCTGGCTCACCGCGCCGTCCCCGAAGTACGCCACCGCCACCCGGTCCGAACCCGCCCGGCGCAGCGCCCACGCCGCGCCCGCCGCGATCGGCACCGCCGCGCCCACCATCGCGTTCGCGCCCAGCACGCCCAGCGCGAAGTCCGCCGCGTGCATCGACCCGCCCCGGCCCCGGTTCAACCCCGGCTCCCGGCCCGCCAGTTCGGCCATCATCCGGGCCGGGTCGGCGCCCTTCGCCAGCACGTGCCCGTGCCCGCGGTGGGTGGAGGCGATCAGGTCGTCCGGCCGCAGCGCCGCGCAGGTGCCCGCCGCGACCGCCTCCTGCCCCGTGCACGGGTGGATGCCGCCCGGCACCACCCCCGCCCGGACCAGCTCCACCGCCCGCCGCTCGAAGCCCCGGATCAGCGCCACCGTCCGGTACAGGCCGGCGTCAGCAGTCATCCCGGCCCGCCTCGGGAGAACGCCACAGCACCGGGCAGAACTCCGGGTCCGCGTAGTCCGGCCGCCCGTCCGGCAGCCGGCGCACCAGCACGTCGTGGTTGTACACCGCCGCGCCGCCGTCCGAGAGCGGGAAGCGCCGGTACTCGTTCGCCCCGTCCTGGAGGTGGAAGGAGACCGCCCGGCGCGGCCGCCCGCTCAGGTTCGGCCCCGAGCCGTGGTACGTGCGGCAGTGGTGGAACGACAGGTGCCCCTTCGGGATCACCAGCGGCACCTTCCGCACCTCGGCGCCGTTGTGCGCCGCGTTCACCGCCAGCAGCCGCTCCAGGTCGCCCCGGTCGCGGTCCGCGAAGTGCCGGGTCACCGAGTCCTCCCGGCCCACCTCCCGCCAGCGGTGGCTGCCGTCCACCACCGTCAGCGTGCCCATCTCCTCGTCGCAGTCGTGGAACGGCACGAACGCCGTCAGCATCCGCTCCGAACTCGACGTCGACCAGTAGTGCTTGTCGATGTGCCAGGGCACCACGTTGCTCGGCTCGCCCGCCATCGCCGGCTTCAGGATCAGCGTCGACTGGAACACCCGGATCTCCGACACCCCCGCCAGCAGCGCCGCCACCGCCCCCACCAGCGGCTTGCACAGCACGCGCGCGATCGGGTCGCTCTCGTAGTGCACGTAGTCGTTGTGCCGCTGCACCGGCCCGTCCGACGGCTGCCAGGCCGCCAGCCGCGGCGGCCGCACCGGCAGCTCCCGGCTGCGCGCCCCCGCGTAGTACCCCTCGGCGGCCGCCGCCAGCGCGTCCACCTCGGCATCCGTGAACAGCTTCGGCGCCAGGTACCAGCCGTGCTCCGCGTAGAACGCCACGTCCGCCGCGTTCGGCAGCAACTCCCGCTCCGCGGCGGTCAGTTCGAACCGCAGCTCGGCCCCGTCCACCGCCCTCGGCCCGGCCCCGCCCGCCGCTTTCGGCCCGGCCCCGCCCGCCGCTTTCGGCTCGGCCCCGCTCGCCGCCTTCAGCCCGCCCCCGCTCACCGCGCCACCGCCGGAGTCCGGACCGCCGCCAGCTCGCGCTCCTTGGCCGCGTACAGCGCCGGGATGTTGGCGGTGCCGAAGGTGCGGGCGCCGTGCCGCTCGATCAGCTCCCAGAAGAACGTCCGCCGCACGTGCAGCGAGGTGGCGAAGATCTGGTACAGCTCGCCCCAGTGGTCCCGGTCCAGCAGGATCCCGCGGCTGCGCAGCCGCTCCGCCGGACGGGCCGCCAGCGTGTCGTAGTAGGCGTCCGGCGTCGGCGCGAACCCCAGCCCGCGCCCCGCCATCGCGTCCACCGCCGCCGCGACGTCCGGGCAGGACAGCGCCAGGTGCTGCACCCCCGGGCCGCCGTGCCAGGCCAGGAAGTCGTCCACCTGCCCCGGCTCGCGCGCCCCGTCCGGCTGGATCAGCGTCAGGGTGATCCCGCCCGACGGGCTCTGCACCACCCGGGAGAACATGCCCTGCCCGCCGACCTCGATGTACTCCTCGAACACGACGCCGAAGCCGAACGCCTCCCGGTAGTACGCCACCGTGGCGTCCAACTCCCCGTCCGGCACGCACACCGCCGCGTGGTCGATCCCCCGGACCAGGCCCGGATCGGGGGCCGGTTCTCCCGGCACCGCGACCAGGCCCGGCAGGAAGTCCCCGTCCGGGCCCCGGCGCTCCACCAGCCGGTGCACCACGTCGCCGAACCCCGAGACCACCGCCGTCACCACCCCGCCGTCCTCCCGGGGCGGCTCCACCCCGCGCGCGCCGCCGGCCACCGCCGCCGCGTACCCGGCCGCCGCGTCCGGCGTGCCGAACGCCAGCACCGCCACCCCGTCCCCGTGCCGGGCGACGTACCGCGCCGCCGGGTGCCCCGGCTCCAGGCCCGAGGTCAGCAGCACCCGGCAGCCGCCCTGCCCCAGCAGCAGACTGCGCTGCCCCGGCAGGCCGGTCTCCGGACCGCCCTGCGCCAGCAGGCGGAACCCGAGCCCCGCGGACAGCACGTACGCCGCCTGGCGCGCGTCCCCCACGTGGAACTCGACGTGGTCGAGATCGAGGAAATCCATCGCGTAGCAGTTCCTTCTCTTCACCGACGGTGCGTCAGATTGCTTGCCTTGCAAGAAAGTTGCTCAGACCTGCCGGGCCAGGCGGGTGCTCGGCAGACCCAGCACCAGGCTGACGTTGTGGCCGCCGAACCCGAACGAGTTCGCCACCGCGTGGCCGATCCCCGGCGCCGGACGCGGACCCTTCCGGACGTGGTCCAGCGCGCACTCGGGGTCCGGATCGTCCAGGTTGTGCGTCGGCGGCAGCAGCCCGCGCCGCAGCGCCAGCGCCGTCACCGCCGCCTCCACCACCCCCGAGGCGCCCAGCAGGTGGCCGGTCACCGCCTTGGTCGCGCTCACCGGCGGCCCGTCCGCCCCGAACACCTGCCGGAGGGCCGACGCCTCCGCCCGGTCGCCCAGCCGGGTACCCGTGCCGTGCGCGTTCACGTACCCCACGTCGCCCGGCGCCAGCCCCGCGCAGCGCAGCGCCAGCCGCATGCAGGCCGCCGCGCCCTCCCCGTCCGGGCGCGGCGTGGTCGGGTGGTGCGCGTCGTTGGTCGCCCCCCAGCCCAGCACGTCCGCGTACCCCGCCGCGCCCCGACCGTCCGCGTGCCCGGCCCGCTCCAGCACCAGCACCCCCGCGCCCTCGCCCAGCACCAGACCGTTGCGCCGCCGGTCGAACGGCCGGCTCGCCCCCGCCGGATCGTCGCCCCAACCACGGGCCAGCGCACGGGCGTTGGCGAAGGTGTCGGCCAGCGTCGGGAACAGCGGCGCCTCCGAGCACCCCGCCACCACCACGTCCGCCACCCCCTCGCGCAGCAGCCGCCACCCCTCCGCGACCGACTGCGCCCCCGCGGCGCAGGCCGTCCCCACCGAGGAGCTGTAGCCCCGGATGCCGTGCCCGATCGCCACCCGGGCCGCCGCCATGTTCGGCAGCATCCCCGGCAGCAGGTACGGGCTCACCCCCAGCCGCCCGCGCTCCGTGCGCGCCACCACCTGCGACTCCAGCGTCGCCAGCCCGCCCGTCCCCGACAGCACCACCGCGATCCGGTACGGGTCCACGTCCCGGCCCGCCACGATCCCGGCGTCCGCCAGCGCGTCCGCCGCCGCCCGCAGCGCCATCACGATGTACCGGTCCACCACCCGGGTCTCCGGCGCGGGCAGCACCGACACCGGATCGATCGGCGGAGCGAACCCCGCCACCTCCAGCGACCCGGCCAACGGCCCGTCCGGCTCCGGCCGGCGCAACCCCGACCGACCCTCGCCCATCGCGGCGAACACCGCCCCGGCACTGCTGCCGACCGGCGTCACCAGGCCCATCCCGGTGATCACGACACCCGCGTTCACGGCTGTGCTCCTTCCTGCTGCTGTTGACGGTCGGGGTGGTCGAGGTGGTCTGGACGGTTGGGATGGTCTGGACGGCCGGGGCGGTCGGGATGACCAGGGCGGTCGGGGTGGTCGGGGTGGTCGAGACGGCCGGGGCGGGTGGGATGGTCGAGATGGTCCGGGAGGGGCGGCGGGGCGAGCAGTACGGCGGCGGCCCGGTCCGCCCCGCTGCCTGACCCGCCGCCTGGCCCGGCGGTGGCCTGTTCGACCAGGACCAGCAGGACCAGCTCGGCGTCCCCGTCCGCGAGCAGCAGTTCGGCGACCTCCACCCCGGCTCCCGCGCCGCCGACGCACACCACCGGGCCGGTCAGCCCTCGGCGCGCCGCCAGGTGCCCGGCCACCGCGTTCGGGACGGCTTGGAAGAACAGCAGCGGCCCCAGTCGTGCCCCGCCGTCCACCGCCTCCGCCACCTGCACCGCACCTGCCAGGTCGCCCAGCTCGCTGGCCACCACCACGGCGGTGACCGGCAGTTCGGCCGGGACGCCTTCCCGGTGCGCGTCCAGGCAGCGCCGGGCGGCCTCGGCGGCCAGCGGGCTGAACGAGGACGCCACGAACCCGGGCAGCACCGGCGGTTCGAGATCCGCCGCGGACCGCGGCCACCGCCCCGCCGACAGCACCCGCAACCCGGCGGCGGTCGCAGCCGTAGACAGGTCGTCAGGGCTGTCCGCGGGCTGCACGGCGCGGCTCGCGGGCTGCGCGGTGCGGCTCACGGGAGGCCCACCAGCAGCGCGGTGTTCGCCCCGCCGAAGGCCGTGCTCAGGCTCAGCGCGTGACCGGCCCGCACCGCCCCCGCCCCGGTCTCCGGGCCTGCGCCTGCGCCCGCCCCCGCCTCCGGGCCTGCGCCCGGGCCCGTCCCCGCCCCTGTCGGTTCGCGGACCAGGTTCAGCGCGCAGTCCGGGTCCGGCCCCAGCAGGCCCGCGTTCACCGGCAGCCGGCCCGCGCGCAACGCGGCCACGGTGACGACCAGTTCGAGCAGCGCCCCGGCCTCCAGGGCCTGGCCGTGCACCGACTTGGTCGAGGAGACCGGCACCCGGGCGGCGGCCGGGCCCAGCGCCAGGTGCAGCGCGGCGGCCTCGGCCCGGTCGCCGAGCACGGTGCCCGCGCCGTGCGCGTTCACGTACCCGACCTGCTCCGGGCCCACCCCGCCCCGGTGCAGCGCGGCCCCGATCGCCCGGGCCAGCCCCGCCCCGTCCGGCCGGGGCCGGCAGACGTGGTACGCGTCCCCCGCTCGGCCCCAACCAGCCAGCACCGCAAGGAAGTCGGCGCCCCGGGCGCGCGCCGCGTCCGCCGCCTCGACCACCACCGCGGCCACCCCGTCCCCGAGCAGCAGCCCGGTCCGCCCGGCGCTGAACGGGCGCACCCGCCCGTCCCGGGCCAGCGCCCCGCCCGCGTCGAACACCGCGAACTGGTCCGCCTCCACCAGGTACCCGGCCGCCACCACCACCCGTTCCACCCGCCCGCGGGCCACCGCCGAAGCGGCGTCCGCGACCGCGTCGGCCGAGGCCGTGCAGCCCGAGGTGTACGCCCGCCCGGCCCCGGACAGGCCCGCCCGGCGGGCGACGGCCGCCGCGAAGGCGCCCGCCCCGTGCCCGGCCCGCTCCGCAGGGGCGGCCCGGGCCAGCGCCGGATCACCGTGCACCGCCAGGTACAGCGCGCAGTCGGCCCGCCGGGCGGCGGACAGGCCCGCCGAAGCACAGGCCGCCTCGATCGCCCGGTCCAACTCCCGTTCCAGCACCAGCGGTTCGGGGTGCACCGCGGCCCGGTCGACCCGCCGCCCGGACACCTCGAACCGCCCCACCGGCCCGAACGCCGCCCGCCCGTCCAGCGCCGCCCGCAGTAGCGGAGGCACGCCCCGGCCGAACGCGCTCAGCACCCCCATCCCGCCGACCACCACGGACCGGGGGCCCCGGCGGGCCGTCAGTACGGTGTCGGTCATCGTCGGTCACCTCTCGATCCACTTGGTAGGCAAGGAAGTTGATGGTCCGTCAGGTTCGTTCGGGCGGGGGTGGGTCGGCGATACGGCGCCGCCCCACGGCCCGCCTGCTCACGGCCCGCCGGCTCACCGCTGCGGCTCGGCCCGCAGCGCGCCCAGCAGCTCCGCGGCGTCGGACACCGTGGCGATCCGGGCCAGCGTGTCGTCGTCCAGCCGCCGCCCGTGCCGCTGCTCGATCACGTGCGCCAGCCAGGCCAGCTCCATCGAGTCGACCCGCTCCGGCACCTCCTCGGGCGTCCGGCCGCCGAACTCCGCTAGCAGCAACAGGACTTCGTCCCGCGCGGTCGCCGCACTCACGCCGGACCGCCCGCCGCCGCGGCCCGCAGCCGGGCGGCCACCGCCGCGCCGAACCCGCCGACCGTCATGGTGCCGAGCTGCTCCGCCTCGTCGTCCTCGAACCGGACGCCGAAGTGCTCCTCGACCCGCACGCCCAGCTCGGCCAGCGCCAGCGACTCCAGGTCCGCGCCGGCCGGGCCGAGCGGGGTGTCGTCGTCGACCTCGCTGGTGTCGTAGTTCATCTCGCGCAGCGCGGCCAGCACGAACGCGCGGATCTCCGCGGGGGAAGCCGGGGAGGCCGGGGAGGCCGTGCCGGGGGTCGCTTCGGAGGTGGTTCCAGTGGACATCGCCGCTTCTTCCTTCTCGTGTCTCGATCGGATGAGGGGCCCGGGCGGCAGGCGCCGGGGCCCGGTCAACTCGCGCAGGTTCGGTTCAGGCCCGCCGGGCGGCACCCGCCGCACCCGCCGCGGCACCCGAGGTAGCGGCCGCAGCCGCAGCGGCCAGCGCGGACCGGTCGCGGACCGGCTTCCCGGTGGCGGTGCGCGGCAGTTGCTCCAGCACGTGCAGCAGCCGGGGCCGCTTGTACGCGGCCAGCTGCTCGGCCAGCCGCTCCTCCACCCGGGCCGCGCTGCCGCCGGGGGCGAGCACCAGGTACGCCTCGATCGCGGAGCCGTGCAGGACGACGGCGGACTCGACCTCGGGCAGGGCGGCCACGGCGTGCTCGACCTCGGTCAGGTCGACCTTCAGGCCGCCGATCGACACCTGCGAGTCCAGCCGCCCCCGCACCCGGACCCGCCCGGTGCCGGGGTCGACCTCGCCGCCGTCCCGGGTGCGCAGCCAGCCGTCGGCCCAGCGGTCCGCGCCGGCCGGGTCCAGGTACGGCGAGTGCGCGGCGGAGACCAGCAGTTCGCCGTCCACCGCGCGCACGCCGAGGCCCGGCGCCGGGGTCAGTTCGGGGCGGTGCGCGCCGTGCAGGTCGGTGGCGATCACGCCGACCTCGGTCATCCCGTACATGCTGCCCAGCCGCACGCCGTACCGGTCCACGAAGGCGTCGTGCACCTGCGCGCGGACCGGCTCGCCGCCGGTGGTCATGCCGGTGAGCTGGGGCAGCCGGGGCGGGTCGGCGGCCCAGCCGAGCAGCTCCAGGTGGAACGGGACGCCCAGCAGGGTGGTCGGCTCCGGGCCGGCCGCGACGGCGGCCAGCACGCCGTCCGCCGTCACCCGCCCGGGGAAGACCAGCCGCACCCCGGCGTGCAGGCAGTGCAGCAGACCGCCGACCAGGCCGAGCACGTGCACCGGCGAGGCCAGCGACACCATCCGCTCGCCCGCCCGCGGCACCCCGTCGATCCGCTCGTACCGGCCGAGTTCGGCGACCAGGTCGGCCGCCGTCCGCCCGATCACCTTCGCCGGACCGGTCGACCCCGAGCTGAACTGCACCAGCGCGTGCGGCCCCTCGGCCGGCCGGCCCGGCCGGGCGGTGACCACCGGCCGCTGCCGGTAGTGGCCGCGGGCCGGGCCGCCGGACACCGGGTGCTCGGCCGTGACCACCACCTGCGGCTCCAGCCGGGCCAGCGCCCGCTCGGCCTCGAACGCGGTCAGCCGGTGGTCGAGCAGCGCCGCCCGGGCCCCGGTCCGCCAGCTCGCCAGCAGCTCGACCACCAGCGCCAACGAGGGCGCCAGCCGGATCGCCACCGACCCGCCCCGGCGCAGCCCGGCCGCGCCCAGCACGGCCTGCCGCTCCCGGACCAGCCGGCGCAGCTCGTCCCGGGTCACCGGGGCGTCGAAGAAGAGACAGGGCTCGCCGCCCGGGCCGGCCAGGAGCACCTCGTCGACCCAACCGGGGTCGAGCGCTCCCGCCGAGCTGGATGGGAGCGCTCCCACGTTGCTTGTCGGAGCTGCCGAAACGTCTTTCACGGTGAATCAGAACCTCTTCCGGATCGCGCCACCGGTCGCGTCGCCGGTCAAGCCGGTCGCGGTCGTGGGGAACCTGTGAAATTCCCACGCCGAACTTTCATCGCTCAATTGACCGGGTGTCAAGACCTGTCACCCGAATCGAATTCCACCGGCCGACCGGACCGCCGCGAGGGATCGGCCGACCGCGTTGACGAGGGACCACCCCGTCGCTAGTGTGACCGCCGGTTGGCCAACTTGCCTGGTACGGCAGCATGTTGCCAGCCCCTGACCGTCCGTCTGCTGACTGTCCGTCAGCCCTGGTCGGCGGCCCTCCGAGCACGGCCACCCCTGCGGGTGGCGTGTCTTCCGCATGCCCACGGACCCTTTGTCCGGCGGGACGATCATGCGATGGACCAGACCAATCCGGTGTTATCGCGCCTATTTCCGCGGCCTTTTCGGCTGCCATTTTTGAGCGCATCCATGTCAACTCAGCGAGGATCGGCCCAGTGGAACCTGCAGTGGAAGCAGCCCGGGAACCCGCACCGCGACCGGTCGCCGGCAGCGGCCTGAACCCGGCCGTCGAGCGCTACTACGACATCACCCTCGACCTGTACGAGGACCTGTGGGGCGAACACGTCCACCACGGCTACTGGGACGAGGGCCAGAGCCCCGCCCAGGACGGCGCCGACCGGCACGCCGCCACCGACCGCCTGGTCCGCGAACTGATCACGCACGCCGCCGTCCCGGCCGGCTCCCGGATCCTCGACGTCGGCTGCGGCATCGGCGGCCCCGCCCTCCACCTGGCCGGCCCGCACGGCTGCACCGTCGAAGGCGTCACGCTCAGCGCCCGCCAGGCCGCCCGCGCCAACCGGAAGGCCGCCGACGCCGGACTCGCCCACCGCGCCCGCTTCCACCAGCAGGACGCCCTCTCCACCGGCCACCCCGACGCGTCCTTCGACGTGCTCTGGGCGATGGAGAGCCTGATGCACCTCGCCGACCGCCCCGCGTTCTTCGCCGAGGCCCACCGCCTGCTCCGCCCCGGCGGCACCCTCGCCGTCGCCACCTGGGCCGTCCGCGACGGCGCCCTCGACCCCGACGAGCAGGAACTCGTCCGGCAGATCCTGATCCACCAGGTGATGCCCGACTTCTCCTCCCTCGAGGAACACGAACACCTCGCCCGCACCGCCGGCTTCACCGACATCGCCGTCGCCGACTGGAGCCGCGCCGTCGCCAACTCCTGGGACCCGGGCTTCGCCCGCATCCCGCAGCTCGACCGCGGAACCGCCGCGATGCGCGACCTGGCCCGCGCCCGCGGCGTCGACGTCCTCGGCTTCTTCCACGCCGGCCCCCTGATGAAGAAGGGCTTCGACACCGGCGTCATCACCTACGGCGCCCTCCGAGCCGTCAAACCCCGGCCATGACCCCGGCCATGACTCCGGCCACGGCCCCGCGCCCCCTGCCGCCCCTGCTGCGCGAGATCGCCGAACTCCTGCGCGCCGTCCTCGACCAGGACCCCGCCTGGACCGACACCCTCACTCCCGACACCCTGCTGGACGCCGAACTCCACCTGGAGAGCCACGACCTGGCCGCCTGGAGCCTCGCCCTGCGCACCCGCTACGGCCCCACCGCGGACCTCGCCGCCCACCTCACCACCCTCGACCTCGACGCCCTCACCACCTTTACCCTTGCGGACGTCGCCGCCCTCGCGGACGTCGCGGCCCCCGCAGCCCCCGCTGCGGCCCCCGCCCGCGCCCTGGCGCCGCCCTCCCTTCCGTCCCCCTCACCCGCTGTCCGTCCGTCGCCTTCCCCGCCCTCCGCCACCGCCACCGCCACCGGGGCCGGGCGCGGGCGTTTCCTGTTCGTCTCGTTGCCGCTGTTCGGGCACGTGCACCCGCTCGCGGCCGTGGCGCGGGAGCTGGTGGGGCGCGGGCACGAGGTGGTGTGGGCCGGGTCGGAGGCGTTCCTGCGGCCGTTGGTGGGGGAGGGGGCGGTGATCGCGCCGATCCCGCTGCGGGCGCACCGGGGGCAGGCCGACCACGGGATGGCGGCGGCCCGGTCGCGCTGGGAGGGGTACATCGTTCCGCACGCCCGGCACACGCTGCCCGGGATCGAGCGGGCGGTGGCCGCCTTCCGGCCCGACGTCCTGGCCGTCGACCAGCACGCCGTGGCCGGGGCCCTCGCCGCGCACCGGGCCGGCCTGCCGTGGGCCTCGCTCGCGCCGACCACGATGGAGCTGACCCGCCCGTACCGGACGGCCGCGCCCCGGGTCGAGGAGTGGATCGAGCGGCGGATGGCCGACACGTGGACCGCCGCCGGGTTGCCCGGCGCGCCCCCGCACGACCTGCGCTTCTCGCCGCACCTGCTGATCGGCTTCACCGGCGAGGCCCTCACCGGCCCGCTGCCCTGGCCGGACAACGCCGTCCTGGTCGGCCCGGCGCTCGCCGCCCGGAAGCCGGACCGCGACTTCCCGTGGGAGTGGCTCGACCCGACCCGCCGCCAGGTGCTGGTCACCGTCGGCACGCTCTCCCTGGACCTCGCCGCCGACTTCCACGCCCGGATGGTCGAGGCGCTGCGCCCGCTCGGCGACCGCCTCCAGGCGATCGTCGCGGCCCCCGACGGCACGGTCGCCGACCCGCCCCCGCACGTCCTGGTCCGGCCCCGGGTACCGGTGCTCGAACTGATGCCCCGGCTGGACGCGGTGGTCAGCCACGGCGGCCTGAACACCGTCTGCGAGGCGCTCGCCCACGGCGTGCCGCTGCTGGTCGCCCCGATCAAGGGCGACCAGCCGATCAACGCAGCCCAGGTCGCGGCGGCCGGCGCCGGCCGCCGGGTCCGGTTCGCGCACGCCCGCCCGCAGACCCTGCGCACCGAACTGCTGGCCGTCCTGAACGACCCCGCGCACGCCGCCGCGGCCCGCCGGATCAAGGAGTCCTTCGCCGCGGCCGGCGGCGCCCGGGCCGCCGCCGACCACCTGGAGACCCTGCTCCCCACCCGCCCCTGCCCCCCCCCCGCCCCTGACCCCACGCGCTCCGGCCCAGCCC
>NZ_JOGH01000142.1:0-14396 GCF_000721345.1 Kitasatospora sp. NRRL B-11411
GGCATGGTGGGCTCCAGGGGCCGGGTACGGGTTCGGGTGGGGACTCGGTGCCGGGCGGTGCGGGGCGTGCGGGCTCGGGGGTGCGGGGCTCAAGGCGTGCGGGCTCAGGGCGTGCAGGGCTCGGGGTGCGGGCTCAGGGGTGTGAGCGCTAACAAGTGCGCGGTGCGGGCAGGCGGCACGGGCCGGTCGCGGATGGATGACTTTTATAGTCGCGGCCGTCCGCACTGTCCAGCCGTCGCGCACGACGGGCCGCGGCGCCACCTCCCGTGCGGCTGGCGGGAGTTGGCGGTGCGGCCGGGCGGGTCTGCGGTTCCGGCGGCGGACCTCTTGTCGACCCCGATTGTGAGCGCTAACATTTCGCTCGTCCACTCCACGGGCAGCACCACCGCAGCCGGGCCGCCCGGCCCCCGCCGGTCGCGCCCGTCCACCCCGACCCCGTCGGCCGTGCGGCATCACCCGCTTCCGCGCGCCCGGCCGACGGCTCCCGTTCCGTGCTTCTCCCGAGGGTGGGAACGCGGAACGAGGCAGGCCGGCCGCCGGCCGCGACGACGCGGAAAACACCGGCGGCCGGACCCTGACATCCCACCCCTGCGCGAAGGACGACACCGTGACCGACCTGCCCCACGCCCCCGACCAGGACACCGAGAGCTACGTCGTCGGCATCGACTTCGGCACCCTGTCCGGTCGCGCCGTGGTGGTCCGGGTGCGCGACGGCGAGGAACTCGGCACCGGCGTGCACCCCTACCCGCACGCCGTCATCGAGGAGCACCTGCCCGGCACCGGCCGCCGCCTGCCCCCGGACTGGGCGCTCCAGCACCCCGAGGACTGGCGCGAGGTACTGCGCACCGCCGTCCCCGCCGCGCTCGCCGACGCCGGCGTCGATGCGGCCCGCGTCATCGGCATCGCCACCGACTTCACCGCCTGCACCGTGCTGCCCGCCCTGGCCGACGGCACCCCGCTGGCCGAGCTGCCCGCCTGGGCCGACCGTCCGCACGCCTGGCCCAAGCTGTGGAAGCACCACGCCGCGCAGGGCCAGGCCGACCGGATCAACGCGCTGGCGCACGCCCGCGGCGAGAAGTGGATCCACCGCTACGGCGGGAAGATCTCCGCCGAGTGGCAGTACGCCAAGGCGCTGCAGGTGCTGGAGGAGGACCCGGCCGTCTACGCCGCGTGCGAGCGGTGGATCGAGGCCGCCGACTGGATCGTCTGGCAGCTGACCGGCGCCGAGTCCCGCAACACCTGCACCGCCGGGTACAAGGGGATCTTCCAGGACGGCGGCTACCCGTCCGAGGAGTACCTGGCCGCCCTGCACCCCGAGTTCGCCGACTTCGCCCGCACCCGGCTGGAGCACCCGCTCGCGCCGCTCGGTTCCCGGGTCGGTTCGCTGACCGCTGAGGCCGCGGCCTGGACGGGCCTGCCGAAGGGCATCGCGGTCGCCGCGGGGAACGTGGATGCGCATGTGGCGGCGCCGGCTGCGCAGGCCGTCGACAACGGCAAGCTGCTGGCGATCATGGGCACCTCCACCTGCCACGTCGTCAACGGCCCGGTCCTGGCCGACGTCCCCGGGATCTGCGGCGTCGTCGACGGCGGGATCGCCGAGGGCGCCTGGGGCTACGAGGCCGGGCAGTCCGCGGTCGGCGACATCTTCGCCTGGTGGCTGCGTCAGGGTCTGCCCGCCGACTACCTCGCCGAGGCCGACGCCACCGGCGAGGACGCCCACCAGCTGCTCACCCGCAAGGCCGCCGCCCAACGGGTCGGCGCCCACGGCCTGGTGGCGCTGGACTGGCTGAACGGCAACCGCTCCACCCTGGTCGACCACCACCTCTCCGGCGTCATCGCGGGCCTGACCCTGGCCACCCGCCCCGAGGACGTCTACCGCGCCCTGCTGGAGGCCACCGCCTACGGCACCCGCACCATCGTCGAGGCCCTGGAGAACGGTGGCGTCCCGGTCACCGAGTTCGTCGTCACCGGCGGGCTGAAGAAGAACGCCCTGCTGATGCAGATCCACGCCGACGTGCTGCGCCGCCCCGTCTCGCTCGCCGTCTCCGAGCAGGGCCCGGCCCTGGGCTCGGCGATCCACGCCGCGGTCGCCGCCGGGGCCTACCCCGACGTGCGGGCCGCGTCCGCCGCGATGGGCCGCGTCCAGCGCCACGCCTACCTGCCCGACCCGGAGCGCGCCGACGCCTACGACGCGCTGTACGCCGAGTACCGCCTGCTGCACGACCACTTCGGCACCGGCCCCGACCTGCTGCTGCACCGCCTGCGCCGCCTGCGCAACGACGCCCTCACCCACGACAGCGAGGACCGCACCCCATGAGCGACACCATCGACCTGCTGCGCCGCCAGGTCTGCGACCTGCACCGGGAACTGGTCCGCTACGGCCTGGTGGTGTGGACCGCGGGCAACGTCTCGGCCCGCGTCCCCGGCGAGGACCTGCTGGTGATCAAGCCCAGCGGCGTCGACTACGACGAACTGACGCCGCAGAACATGATCCTGTGCGACCTGCACGGCAACGTGGTCGAGGGCGAGCACGCCCCGTCCTCCGACACCGCCGCGCACGCCTACGTCTACCGCCACCGCCCCGACGTCGGCGGCGTCGTGCACACCCATTCCACCTACGCCAGCGCCTGGGCCGCCCGCGGCGAGGCGGTGCCGTGCGTGCTGACCGCGATGGCCGACGAGTTCGGCGCCGAGATCCCGGTCGGCCCGTTCGCGCTGATCGGCGACGACTCGATCGGCCGCGGCATCGTCGAGACCCTCGAGGGGCACCGCTCGCCCGCGGTGCTGATGAAGAGCCACGGCGTGTTCACCATCGGCAAGGACGCCCGGGCCGCCGTCAAGGCCGCCGTCATGTGCGAGGACGTCGCCCGCACCGTGCACGTCTCCCGCCAGCTCGGCGAGCCGATGCCGATCGCCCAGGCCGACATCGACCGCCTCAACTACCGCTACCAGAACGTCTACGGCCAGCGCCCCGCGGCCCGCTGAAGGAGAACCCCCCGATGAGCGAAGTGTTCCTCAACCGCGAGATCTGGTTCCTCACCGGCAGCCAGGGCCTCTACGGCCCCGAGACGTTGCAGCAGGTCGCCGAGCAGTCCCAGCAGGTCGTCAACCAGCTCGCCCGCACCGGCCTGCCCGTGCGGATCATCTGGAAGCCCGTGCTGACCGACGCCGCCTCCATCCGCCGGGTCTGCCTGGAGGCCAACGCCGACGACGCCTGCGTCGGATTGATCGCCTGGATGCACACCTTCTCGCCCGCCAAGATGTGGATCGCCGGCCTGGACGCGCTGCGCAAGCCGCTGCTGCACCTGCACACCCAGGCCAACCGCGACCTGCCCTGGTCGACCATCGACATGGACTTCATGAACCTGAACCAGGCCGCCCACGGCGACCGCGAGTTCGGCTACATCCAGTCCCGCCTCGGCGTCACCCGCAAGACCGTCGCCGGCCACGTCAGCGACCCCGCCGTCGCCGCTCGCGTCGCCACCTGGGCCCGCGCCGCCGCCGCCCGCGCCGACCTCGCCACCCTCAAGCTCGCCCGCTTCGGCGACAACATGCGCGACGTCGCCGTCACCGAGGGCGACAAGGTCGAGGCCCAGCTGCGCCTCGGCGTCTCCGTCAACACCTACGGCGTCAACGACCTGGTCGCCGCCGTCGACGCCGCCGCCGACGCGGAGGTGACCACGCTGGTCAAGGAGTACGAGGACCTCTACCGCCTCGCCCCCGAACTGCGCGCCGGCGGCGAGCGCCACGACGCGCTGCGCTACGCCGCCCGGATCGAACTCGGCCTGCGCGGCTTCCTCAAGGACGGCGGATTCGGCGCCTTCACCACCAACTTCGAGGACCTCGGCGGCCTGCGCCAGCTCCCGGGCCTGGCCGTGCAGCGCCTGATGGCCGACGGCTACGGCTTCGGCGGCGAGGGCGACTGGAAGACCTCCGTCCTGCTGCGCACCCTCAAGACCGCCGCCACCGGCCTGGACGGCGGCACCTCCTTCATGGAGGACTACACCTACCACCTGGAGCCCGGACGGGAGTTGATCCTCGGCGCGCACATGCTGGAGGTCTGCCCCACCATCGCCGCCGCCACCCCGTCCTGCGAGATCCACCCGCTGGGCATCGGCGGCCGCGAGGACCCGGTCCGGCTGGTCTTCGACGCCGCCCCCGGCCCCGCCGTCGTCGTCGGCCTGGCCGACCTCGGCGACCGCTTCCGCCTGGTCGCCAACGAGATCGACGTCGTCGACCCCGTCGAACCGCTCCCCAAGCTGCCCGTCGCCCGCGCCGTCTGGCAGCCGAAGCCGAACCTGCGCACCTCCACCGAAGCCTGGCTGACTGCCGGAGCCCCGCACCACACCGTGCTCACCCGCGCCCTGGACGCCGAACACCTCGACGACCTCGCCGAGATGCTCCACGTCGAACTCGTCCTCATCGACGCCGACACCACCATGCGCACCTTCACCCGCGAACTGCGCTGGAACCAGGCCTACCACCGCCTCGCCCAGGGCCTCTGACGCCCTGCCCGAAACGCCGTCCGGGCCGGGGCCCGGCTCCACCGCCCCGACGCCGGGACCCGGCCCGGACGGCCCCCACCGACCCCCGGGAACCCCCATGACCGACCGCACCCCCACCGTCCACCGCGCCCCCGCCGGCTCCCTGCCCGGCGGGGGCTGGACGCTGCGCTCCCCGAGCGGCGTCACCGCCGACCTCCTCGACCTCGGCGCCCGGCTCCACGCCGTCCGCACCCCCGACGCGCACGGCCGCACCGCCGACATCGTCCTCGGCGCGGCCGACCAGCGCCAACTCCACGGGGACGGCGCCTACTTCGGGGCCACCGTCGGACGCTACGGCAACCGGATCGCCCACGGCGAACTGCCCCTCGACGGCACCGTGCACGCCCTCGCCACCCAGCGCACCGGCCACACCCTGCACGGCGGCCCCGACGGCTTCGCCACCCGCCCCTGGGACGCCGAACCCGTCCGCACCGACGACGCCGCCGGAGTGCGCTTCCACCTGACCAGCCCGGACGGCGACCAGGGCTTCCCCGGCACCCTCGACGTCCACGTCACCTACCTGCTCGACGCCGGGGGCACCCTGACCATCCGGTACCGGGCCACCACCGACGCGCCCACCGTCGTCAACCTCACCAACCACGCCTACTTCAACCTCGCCGGCACCCCCGGCGCCACCGTCGGCGACCACCTGCTGCGCGTCCACGCCGACGCCTACCTGCCCGTCGACGCCGAACTCCTCCCGCTCGGCCCGCCCGCCCCCGTCGCCGGCACCCCCTTCGACCTCGGCCGGCCCACCCCGCTGGGACCCCGGCTCGGCCTCGACCACCCCCAACTCGGCCTCGCCGGAGGCGGGTTCGACCACAACTGGCTGCTGCGCCCCGGCACCGGCCTGCGCCCCGCCGCCGAACTGCACCACCCCGCCAGCGGCCGCCGCGTCGAGTGCCTCACCACCGAACCCGGCCTCCAGGTCTACACCGGCAACCACTTCCACGGCTCCACCGGCCCCGCCGAGGCCCCCCACCCCCGGCACGGCGGCATCGCCCTGGAGACCCAGCACTTCCCCGACTCGCCCCACCACCCCGGCTACCCCTCCACCGTCCTGCGCCCGGGGGAGGAGTACGACTCGACCACCGCCTACCGGTTCACCACCGGTCAGCCGGCGTCCGAGAACAGCGCCGAGGACGGGCCGGGACGGGACGCCCGCGGGCGGTGACCGCCGGGGGAGCGGCCCGCCGTGCTCTCCCGCACCACCAGCTCCGGCCGGACGGACACGTGCGCCAGCGCCGCGCCGGGATCGTCGATCAGCTGCAGCAGCAGCCCTATCCCGGCCCGGCCGACGGCGGCGAAGTCCTGCCGGACCGTGGTCAGCGACGGAGTGGTGTACGCGCCCTCCGGAAGGTCGTCGAACCCGGCCACCGCCACGTCCTCGGGCATCCGCACGCCCGCCTCGGTCAGCGCCCGCACCAGGCCCAGCGCCATGTGGTCGTTGGCCGCGAACACCGCCGTGGGCCGCGGGCCGGACCCGCCGCGGAACGCCGCCGCGACCTGCCGCCCGGCCGCGTGGCCCGACGCCGGGCTCCAGTCCCCGGTCAGGTGCGGCGGCACCGGCAGCCCGGCCGCCTCCAGCGCGGCCCGCCAGCCCTGCAGCCGCCCCTCCGCCTCGATCCACTCGCCCGGGCCCGCCACGTGCCACACGCAGGTGTGGCCCAGCGCCAGCAGGTGCTCGGTGATCGCCCGCGCCCCGGCGAACTGGTCCACGGCCACGCCCGGCAGGTCCAGGTCGTGCCCGCCCTCCACCGTCACCACCGGGAACGGCTGGGGCAGCCGGGCCAGCGCCGCCACCGCGCGCCGGTGCGGCGTCATCACCACCGCGCCGTCCACCCCCCAGCCGCCCAGCCGCTCCAGCGCCTTGCCCAGCGCGTGCTCGGTCAGCTCCTCCAGCCCGACCGAGGCCACCAGGTAGTCCTCCTGCCGGGCGGCGCGCTCCAGCCCCGCCAGGATGCTGGCGGGGCCGAACAGCGTGGTGTTCGCCGCGACCACGCCGATGGTGCGGCTGCGCCGGGTCACCAGGGTGCGGGCCGCCGAGTTGGGCCGGTAGCCCAGCTCGGCGATGGCCCGCAGCACCCGCTCCTTGGTCGCCTCGCGCACGTTCGGGTGGTCGCTGAGCACCCGGGAGACCGTCTGGTGGGACACGCCGGCGACCTGGGCCACGTCCGCCATCGTCGGCGGGCGCCGCTCGGCAGTCTCTTCCATCGTTCTCCCGTTCCTCCGGACCAGGCCGGACGAGTTCCCCTCCGCCAAACAGTACTGGGCACCGGGCCGTGCCGGGGCCCGCAGGCGGGTCAGGAACCGGCCCGGCGCTTGTTCCAGACGTCGAAGCCGACCGCCGCGAGCAGCACCAGGCCCTTGATCACCTGCTGGTAGTCGGTGCCGACGCCGACCAGCGACATGCCGTTGTTGAGCACGCCCAGCACCAGGCCGCCGATGATCGCGCCCAGCACCGTGCCGACGCCGCCGGAGGCCGAGGCGCCGCCGATGAACGCGGCGGCGATCGCCTCGAGTTCGAAGTTGATGCCGGCCTGCGGGGTGCCGGCGTTGAGGCGGGCGGCGAAGACCAGTCCGGCCAGGGCCGCCAGGACCCCCATGGTGACGAAGGCGAGGAAGACGACGCGCTTGCTCTTGACGCCCGAGAGCTTGGCGGCGGGCTCGTTGCCGCCGATGGCGTAGGTGTGCCGGCCGATGACCGAGTTGCGCATCAGGTAGCCGAAGCCGAACAGCAGGACGGCCAGGACCAGCAGCACGATCGGGAAGCCGTGGTAGCTGGCCAGCAGCAGGGTGAAGACCACCACCGCGGCGGTGACGGCCGCCAGCTTCGCCAGGAAGAAGCCCGTCGGCAGGAGTTCGAGCCCGTACGAGGCGGCCTGGCGCCGACCGCGGACCTCCTGCAGCAGCGCGACGGCGAGGACGGCGGCGCCCAGCAGCAGGGTCAGGTTGTGGTAGTCCGTGTGCGGGCCGACCTCGGGCAGGAAGCCGCTGCCGATCTTCTGGAAGCCCTTGGGGAACGGGGCGATCGACTGGCCCTGCAGCATGATCTGGGTGCCGCCGCGGAAGACCAGCATGCCCGCCAGCGTGACGATGAACGACGGGATCCCGACGTAGGAGATCCAGAAGCCCTGCCAGGCACCGGCCGCCGCGCCGATCAGCAGGCAGGCGACCAGCGCCACCGGCCACGGCACCTGGTGCTTGACCATCATCACGGCCGCCGCCGCGCCGGTGAAGGCGGCCAGCGAGCCGACCGACAGGTCGATGTGCCCGGCGATGATGACGATCATCATGCCGATCGCCAGGATCAGGATGTAACTGTTCTGCTGGATCAGGTTGGTGACGTTCAACGGCTGGAGCAGAATGCCGTCCGTCCAGATCTGGAACAGCACCACGATCAGGGCGAGGGCGACCAGCATGCCGTACTGGCGGACGTTGCCGCGCAGCGCCCCGGCGAGGAGGGTCTGGAGGGCCGGGCGGTCGGCCGCCGCGGGGGCGGCCTTCCCGGCCTGGGGGGTGGTCCCGGTCTGGGCCATGGGTTACACCTGCTCGTTCTGGGTCGCGGCGCTCACGGTCATGAGGCGCATGAGGGATTCCTGGGTCGCGTCCGCCCGCGGCACCTCACCGGTCAGCCGGCCCTCGGCCATGGTGTAGATGCGGTCGCACAGGCCCAGCAGTTCGGGGAGTTCGGAGGAGATGACCAGCACCGCCTTGCCCTGGGCGGCGAGTTCGGCGATCACGGTGTAGATCTCCGCCTTGGCGCCGATGTCGATGCCGCGGGTCGGCTCGTCGAGGATCAGCACCTCGGGCTCGGCGAAGATCCACTTGCTGAGGACGACCTTCTGCTGGTTGCCGCCGCTGAGCTTCCCGGTCTCCGTGAACACCGAGGGGGCCTTGATGTTCATCGACTTCCGGTACCGCTCGGCGACCCGGGTCTCCTCGTGCTCGTTGATCCAGCCGCGGCGGGAGACCTTGCCGAGCGCGCCCAGCGAGATGTTGCGGCTGATGTCGTCCGCCAGGTTGAGCCCGAAGTGCTTGCGGTCCTCGGTGACGTACGCGATGCCGTGGCCGATCGCCTCGGAGACCGTGCGGGTGCGGATCTCGGTGCCGTTCATCAGGACCCGGCCGCCGGTCCACCGGCCGTAGGAGCGGCCGAAGACGCTCATCGCCAGCTCGGTGCGGCCGGCGCCCATCAGGCCGGCGATGCCGACGATCTCGCCGCGCCGCACGTGCAGCGAGACGCCGTCCACGACGTTGCGGTGGTGGTCGATCGGGTGCTGCACCGTCCAGTCCTCGACGGCCAGCGCGACCTCGCCGATCCGCGGGGTGCGCTCGGGGTAGCGGTGCTCCAGGTCGCGGCCGACCATGCCCCGGATGATCCGGTCCTCGGAGACGCCCCCGGGGCCGACGGCGATCGTCTCGATGGTGCGCCCGTCGCGCAGGACGGTGACGGAGTCGGCGACCTTGGCGATCTCGTTGAGCTTGTGCGAGATGAGGATGCAGGCGATGCCCTGGGCCTTGAGTTCCGCGATGAGGTCGAGGAGCTTGCGGCTGTCCTCGTCGTTGAGCGCGGCGGTGGGCTCGTCGAGGATGAGGAGTTCGACGTCCTTGGCGAGGGCCTTGGCGATCTCGACCAGCTGCTGCTTGCCGACGCCGAGGTCGGCGACCCGGGTCCGGGGGTGTTCGTGCAGGCCGACGCGGCGCAGCAGTTCGGCGGCGTGGGTGAGCGTCCGGTTCCAGCTGATGATGCCGCGGCGGGCGTGCTCGTTGCCGAGGAAGACGTTCTCCGCGATCGACAGGTACGGGACCAGGGCGAGTTCCTGGTGGATGATGACGATGCCGCGCCGCTCGCTGGCGCGGATGTCCTTGAACCGGCAGGGCTCGCCCTTGAACAGGATCTCGCCCTCGTAGGAGCCGTGCGGGTGCACCCCGCTGAGCACCTTCATCAGGGTGGACTTGCCGGCGCCGTTCTCGCCGCAGATCGCGTGCACCTCGCCGGCGGCGACGGTGAGGTTGACGTCACAGAGCGCGCTGACCCCGGGGAAGGTCTTGGTGATCGCGCGCATCTCGAGGACCGGTCCGGCCATGGTGGGCTTCCGTTTCGGGTGGGGGTGCGGGCCGGTGCGGCTACTTGACCTGGTCGGCGGTGTACTGGCCGCCGTCGATCAGCACCTTGCGGTAGTTGTCCTTGTCCACGCTCACGGGCTGGAGCAGGTAGGCCGGGACGACCTTGGTGCCGTTGTCGTACTGGGTGGTGTCGTTGGTCTCCGGCTTGCCGCCGGTGAGCAGCGCGTCGCCCATCTGGACGGCGACCTTGGCGAGTTGGCGGGTGTCCTTGTAGACGGTCTGGGTCTGCTCGCCCGCGATGATGGACTTCACCGAGGCCAGCTCGGCGTCCTGGCCGGTGACGATCGGCAGCGGCTTGCCGGCGCCGCCGTAGCCGACGCCCTTGAGGGAGGACAGGACGCCGATCGAGATGCCGTCGTACGGGGAGAGCACGGCGTCGACCCGGGCCGAGGTGTAGGACTTGCTCAGCAGGTTGTCCATCCGGGACTGCGCGAGCCCGCCGTCCCAGCGCAGGGTGGCGACCTGGTTGAACGCCGTCTGGCCGCTCTGCACGACCAGCTTCTTGCTGTCGAGGTACGGCTTGAGGACGCTCATCGCGCCGTCGAAGAAGAAGTTGGCGTTGTTGTCGTCCGGGGAGCCGGCGAACAGCTCGATGTTGAACGGGCCCTTGCCGTCCTTGAGGCCCAGCTTGTCGGCGATGTAGGTGCCCTGGAGGACGCCGACCTTGAAGTTGTCGAAGGTGGCGTAGTAGTCGACGTTCTTGGTGCCGCGGATCAGCCGGTCGTAGGAGATCACCGGGATGTGCGCGTCGGCGGCCTTCTGCAGCACGTCGGTGAGCGAGGAGCCGTCGATGGCGGCGACCACCAGCAGCTTGGCGCCCTTGGTGATCATGTTCTCGACCTGCGAGACCTGGTTCTCGACCACGTTGTCGCCGTACTGCAGGTCGGTCTTGTAGCCCTTGGACTGGAACTCCTTGACCATGTTGTCGCCGTCGTTGATCCAGCGCTCGGAGGACTTGGTCGGCATGGCGATGCCGACCAGCCCGCCCTTGCCGCCGCCGCCGTCCTTGGCCGCGCCGTCCCCGACGCCGTTCGCGCTCTGGCCGCAGGCGGCGAGGGGCAGCAGCAGCGCCGCCGTGGCCAGGGTCGTCGCAAGCTTCCGCACAGGTCCTCCAAGGGTGCGCCGGGGTGGGCCGGCGAGGGGGGGTGGGACGAGGGAGTGGGGCAGGGGGTGGTGCGCCGGACGGCGGGGGCCCGGGCCCGGTCCCGCGTCCGGGTCCGGGTCCGCGCGCGGGCACGGCGGGGCGGACGACGGCCCGGTGACGGGCGGTCGGACCGGCCGCGGGGGTGCCGTCGTTCGACGTCACCCGAGTGTTAGCGCTAACAGTGCCGACGTCAAGGGTTCATGACATTTTCTCGGCGCCGCCCGCCCGGACCCCCGTCCGACGGCCCGTCCGGCGGCGCGCCGGACGGCCGGGAGCCCCCGGCGTCCGCCTGGCGGGGCGGGCGGCCGGGGGCTCCCGGGTGGGGCGGGGTGCGCCGGACGGGGTGGGGGCGGGTCAGAGGGTGACGGGGGTGCCGCCGATGGTGACGGCCAGGTGGCCGTCGGCGGCGAAGGACCAGGCGAGGGCGCCCGCGTAGGGGGCGCAGCGGGAGCCGTTGGCGCCGGTCCAGAACTGGTTGGTGGAGTCGGCGTCGCCGACGGTCTTGTCGTTGGAGCCGCTGACCGCGAAGCGGCAGGAGGTGTTGGTGCGGAACACCGAAGTACCGGCGTCCCACGAGTAGTTGCGCTCGGCGTTGTCGATGCTGAGGTTGCCGGAGACCGCCATGGTGCCCGGGTTGCTGTTCCAGGTGAAGCCGTGGTGGCCGTTGCGGTAGGCGATGCTGCGGCGGACGGTGTGGTCGACCGCGATGTCGTCGCCGCCGAGCTTGTAGCCGTTGCGGTCGCCGTTGGCGTTGACGGTGCCGTCGGAGAGCGTGCCGTTGCCGTAGGAGAGCGAGTCCTCGACGGTGACGGGGCCGATCGGGCCGGTGGCGGTCTTGGTGTACAGGTCCCAGCCGTCGTCGATGTTGTTGTGCGAGACGGCGTAGCGGAAGACGTTGCCGGGGCCGACGGTGAGCTTGGCGGCGAAGCCGTCCGCGTCCTCGCCGTCGGAGTCGGCGTTGTCGTGGGACTCGGCGCTGAGGATCAGGTTGTCGGACGGCCACTGGGCGGCGGGGGTGGTGGAGGAGATCCGGCCGAGCTGCAGGCCGGAGTCGCGGTTGTACCGGGTGACGGTCCGTTCGACGACGTTGTGGCTGCCGCCGACGTAGATGCCGTTGTCCCCGGCGTGCTGGACGGTGAGGCCGTACACGTGCCAGTAGTCGGCGTCGAGGACCAGGCCGCGGTTGGCCGGGTCCTCGGTCATCGCGGAGAAGTCCAGGACCGGGGTCTCGCCGGGGTAGGCGGACAGCGTGGTGCGGGCGGCGGCGGTGCCGTTGCTGCCCGCCGGGACGGTGACGGTGGTGCCGTAGGCGTAGGTGCCGCCGCGCAGGTAGATGGTGCCGCCGGGGGTGATCCGGGCGATCGCGGAGGCGAGCGTGGTGGGCGCGGACTGGGTGCCGGCCGCGCCCGCGGTGCCGTTCGGGGCGACGTAGAGGGCGCCCGAAGCGGGCGGGGGCGTGGTGGAGGAGGCGGTGGTCTCGGCGTCCAGGTAGTCCAGGTTGGGCAGGCCGGCGGCGGTGGTCGGGGTGAGTCGGATCGTGTTGCTGCCCGAACGGACCGGCACGGTCACGGACTTGGTGGTCCAGCCGGTCCAGCTGCCGGTGCCCTCGAAGGAGAGCGTGCCGGTGGCGGTGCCGTTGACGGACAGGTCGGCGGGCCGGGCGGCGGTGGTGCCGTTGGCGAACCGGAACTGCAGGGTCGCGGTGCCCGCGGCGGTGGCGTTCACGGTGAACTGGGCGTACGCGCCGGTGGCGTTGGTGCCGTTGCAGAAGCCGGAGCCGGAGAAGCCGGTCCAGTCGGAGTCGACGGTGCCGGTGCAGACCGCGGGGGAGGTCTCCGCCTCGTAGCGGGTGGACGCGGCTCGGGCGGGCCCGGTGGACAGCACGGCCAGGGTGCCGGCCAGCAGGGCCGCGGATGCGAGGGCTGCTCTCTTGCGCATGCGTTCGTCTCCAGGTGGGTGGGGTCACGGATGTGAACGTGGTGCGGGTGCGGCGCCGCTCCAGGGACAGTAGGAGCCTGTTCTGGGCGCGTCAATAGACGCGTACGTGACCGTAGTTCATGGATGCGAACGCTGGGGCTTCCGGCAGGTCGGGGCGGCGGCCCGCCGGAAAACTCCGCGGAACGGGTCCGCGGAACTTTCAGGACGGGCCGCCGGGCCGGACGGGCTTGCGGAGTTCTCCGGGTGGGCCGCCGGGCCGAACGGGGCGGGAGCGGCGGGTCAGGCGTGGAAGCCGACCTCCGGGGCGGCCGGGTCGGGCCCGTCGAGGACCGGCTGCGGGACGCCCTTCAGTTGGAGGTCGAAGAAGGCGGCCACGTACCGGCGGGTGAGCTCGACGCCGCGCTCGGCGCGGATCGTGGTGCCGGGCTGGGCGGGCAGGCCGAACGCCTCGGCGAACAGCGGGTTGTCGGTGAAGCTGGCGTGGTCGGTGCCGGCCACGGTGAGCCAGCGCTTCCAGCCGTCGAGCCGGGCCCAGGCGTGCGTCCAGGTGGCGTCCTCGGGGCCGGGGAGGGGGTGGCCGACCAGCAGGAATGGCTTGCCGTGGAGGCCGCCGTCGGGGACCGGGAAGTCCAGGGTGCCGTCCAGGTCGACCCCGGCCCGGATCCGGGCGTCGGAGAGCAGCGCCGGAACGGTCGCGGCGCCGCCCGCGGAGTGCCCGGCGACGCCGATCCGGCGCGGGTCGACCATCCGGGAGTAGGCCCAGTCGGGGTGGTCGCGGGCGGTCAGCCGGTCGATGACGAAGGAGATGTCGGTGGCCCGGCTCGCGTCCAGGGCGGCCCACTGCTCCGGGGTCTGCAGGGTGTGGCACACGGTGCAGGGCAGGGTGCGGCCGTCGGGGAAGGTGGTGCCGGTGTTCTCGTAGGTGTGGTCGACCAGGGCGACCACGTAGCCCCGGCTGGAGAGGTCCTCGGCCAGGCTGGTCAAGGTGGTGCGGGGCAGCGTGAAGCCCGGGGAGAGCACCACCAGAGGGAAGCGCCCCGGGTGCGGGACGGCGTCGGTCCGCGACCAGGTGCGGGCGCCGGTGACGGCCTCGACCGGGATGACGCCGGCCGCGCCCCGGTCGGCGAGCAGCAGGCGGGCGGCCTCGGCGGTCATGTACGGGGCCGGGCCGCCGGTGCCCGGGCGGGCCGGGTAGTACACCGAGACCATCAGCCGGCGCGGCCCGGCCGAGGGCACCCACGGGTCGGGGCGGTCCTGGTCGACCAGGGACAGGACCTGCCGGCCGACCGCGAACGGGCCGGTGGGGCGCGGCAGTTCGACCCGGACCTGGGCGTCGGCGGTGTTGGCGGCGTCGGTGGTGGAGCCGGTGGTGGCGGTGGCCGTCAGGGAGAGCGGGGCGGCCGGGGCCGGGGTGGCGGCGAGGAGGGAGAGCGGCAGGGCGAGCAGCACGGCGGCTGTCGCGGCGGTGCGGCGGCGGATTCGGGTCATGGTCGGAACATAGGTGGCGGACAAGGGAGTTGGCGTCACGTCAGAGGCGTAGGGGGTTCCACCGAGCGGACGGCGGGCCGCAGGCGGCGGCCCCTAGGGGAGCCGGGCCGGGGCGTGCGGGTCGGGGTCCGGTGGGGAGCCGGGCCGGGGGC
>NZ_JOGH01000143.1:0-16731 GCF_000721345.1 Kitasatospora sp. NRRL B-11411
ACGCGTCAACGTCCTCTGGGCCCTCATTCGTGACGGGAAGCACTACGAGCATGCACTCCCCGTCACATCAGCTGCTTGACAACAACATTAGGAGGTGACGGCGGTGAGCAGCACCACCGCGTCGGTGTGGGCGAGCAGGCCGTGCCGCTCCTGCGGGATGGAGTGCAGCTCGCCCGGGCCGGCCTCCTGGCGGCGGCCCGCCACCGTCAGTGCGACCCGGCCGCGCAGCACCTGCAGGCTGGCGGCGACCGGGGCGTTGTGCTCGTCCAGCACCGCGCCGGCCCGCAGCGCGATCACGGTCTGCCGCAGCACGCCGTCGTGCAGCAGCAGGTGGGCGCTGCGGCCGTGCGGGCTGGCGGCGGCCTTGGCGGCGTGCTCCTCGGCCAGGGCGTTCAGGTCGATCCGGGCCGGCTGCTCGGTCATCGCGTTCTCCTCCGTCGGGCCCCCGCACCACCGGGCCCGCCGACCGGGCCCCGCGGCCGACCCTAGGCGGCCGCCCGCGCGTGTCGCGCGCTGGATCACGCGCAGGGGTTAAGGAGCGGGCCGCTCGGCGTGCGGTGCCGGGGGAGCGGGCCGATGGTGGCCCTATGGCGACCAATCAGAAACTCACCTTCGGCGGTTTCCAGGTGAACCGCGGCATGCTCACCGCCGGCGCGGCCCTCACCGGGCTCGGCGCCGTCGTCGGACTGGCCGGGACGGTGCTGGTCTGCACCGCCCTGGCGAACGCGGGCCGGGGCTGGGTCCGCTCCCTGGAGACCCAGCCCGCCGAGCTCGCGCAGCGCACCCTGCACCAGGCGCGGGCCGCCTCGGCGGCCGGACTGGAGGCGTGGCGCACCAGCGTCAACTGACCGGGAAAGGGCGTGGGAACGGAGCGGAGGCGGGCACCCGGCCGGGTGCCCGCCTCCGTCGTGTCCGCGGCGCTCGCGCGCTCAGCGCCCGGTCACAGGCCGAGCGACTTGGCGATGATCGTCCGCATGACCTCGCTGGTGCCGCCGTAGATCCGGAACACCCGGTTGTCGGTGTAGAGGCGGGCGATCGGGTACTCCAGGATGTAGCCGTAACCGCCGTGCAGCTGCAGGCACTTGTCGATCACCTCGGAGGCCGACTCGGTGCAGAACAGCTTGGCCGCGGCGGCGTCCGCCACCGTCAGCTCGCCGTGCTGGTAGAGCTCCAGCGCCTGGTCGACCATCGCCTGCTGGGCGAGCACCTGGGCCTGGCAGTCGGCCAGCGAGAACTTGGTGTTCTGGAACTCGGCGACGGCCTTGCCGAACACCTTGCGCTCCTTGACGTACTGCACCGCGAACCGCACCGCCGCGGCCGCCGAGGCGTACGCGCCGACGGCGATCGCCAGGCGCTCCTGCACCAGGTTGTGGGTCAGGTAGGAGAACGCCTTCCCCTCCTCGCCGAGCAGGTTCTCCACCGGGACCTTCACGTCGGAGAAGGACAGCTCGGCGGTGTCCGAGGTGCGCAGGCCGATCTTCTGCAGCTTGCGGCCGACCGCGTAGCCCTCGGACTTCGTGTCCACGCACAGGATGGACAGGCCGGCCCGGCGGTCCGCCGGGTCGTACGGGGCGGTGCGGCAGACCACCAGCACCAGGTCGGCCAGCACGCCGCCGGTGATGAAGGTCTTCGCGCCGTTGAGGACGTAGTGGGTGCCGTCCGCGGAGAGCTTCGCCGTGGTGGCGATGCCCGCCAGGTCGGAGCCCGCGCCCGGCTCGGTCATGGCGATCGCGGTCATGATGTCGCCGGAGACGAAGCCCGGCAGCCAGCGCCGCTTCTGCTCCTCGGTGGCGTACTCCATCAGGTACGGCAGCACCAGGCCGGTGTGCACGCCCGAGGAGCCGAAGGTCACGCCCGCGCGGGCGGTCTCCTCGTAGATCACCGCCTGGTACTTGAAGCCGGTCTCGCCCGCGCCGCCGTACTCCTCCGGGACCTCGATGCCGTAGACGCCGAGCTCGCCGAGCTTGCGGTAGAAGTCGCGCGGCGGGTGGCCGGCCTCCTCCCAGCTCTCGTAGGCGGGCACGACCTCGTTGGCGATGAAGTCCCGGATGGTCTCCCGGAACGCCTCGTGGTCCTCGTTGTACACGCTGCGGCGCACGGTGCGCTCCCTTCGGCGACGGCTGGTGGCGCAGACAAGTTAATCGCCGGTAGCTTCCGGTGTCCATGGCTGCCGCGACCCGCCGTGACCTGGTGCGGGGGGCGGTGCGGCGCGGGTGGTGCCGCGCCGTGCCGTCCCCCGCAGCCGCATGGGGCCCCGTCGGTGGGGCCTAGTACAGGACGAACGGGTAGTAGACGGTGTGCGCCAGGTTCGCGTTGGACTGGAGGGCGCCGACGCCGCCGGCGTTGTCGGTGACGCCGAGGGTGTTGTTCTGGTTGCTCGCGCCGGAGCCGGTGGCGGTCTGCTGGGTCGCGTTGGCGTTGCCGTGGACGGAGCCGACGATGTTGCCGGAGCCGATGTTGCTGACCACGCTGCTGTTGGAGGAGTGGTCGGCGCCGGCGCCGTTGTCGGCGGCGGCGGTGCCGGCGCCCGCGAGGAGGAAGGCCCCGAGGGCGGTGACGACGGCGACTGCGCGAATACGGGACACGGTGGTCTCCCTGCTAACTGGTGCGAATGTGGCGCTGCGGGGTGGCCGCCCCGTTCGTGCCGGTTCCTGACGTCGCGTCACCAGGATTGCCCACTGGGCCGTTCGGGTTCCAGTGCGGGCACGCGGGTTCGCTCGAAGGTGTCACTCTTATGGAATAGCCTCGGAACCGGCAGTGACCGGCGCGGGTCGACAGAACGCCTTGCTGGCAAGGGATTTCACCGTTTGGCGCGGCCGGGCGGAGATCCCCGCACGTCAACGGGTGGTTGACCGAGGATCGACAGAAACCGGAAATCCGAAAACAGTGGTCGCCCGATTGTCGTACTGGCACACTGGGGCCTTATGTCTGATGGTCCTCCCCCCGCTTCCGGTGCCGGCGGAAGTGGCGCCGAATTCCCCGCGTCCGAGAACTCGGCGAATCTCCGCACCACCGAGGTCGATCTCGGCGGCCTGGTCGGCGTGCTCGCCACCCACCTGTACTCCACCCCGCTGGTGGCGCTGCGCGAACTGGTGCAGAACGCCCACGACTCGCACACCCGGCGGAAGCTGGAGGACCCGGAGGGCGCCTACCGCCCGCTGATCCGGGTCCGCGGGGACGCCGCGGCGCGGACGGTGGCGATCGAGGACAACGGGGCCGGGCTGACCGAGCCGGAGATCCACGCGTACCTGGCGACCGTCGGCACCGGCTACACCCGGATGCTGCGCGAACTGACCGGCAGCCAGGACCTGATCGGCGCCTTCGGGCTGGGCTTCCTCTCGGCGTTCTCGGTGGCCGAGGAGGTCACCGTCACCACCGCCTCGCACCGCGAACCGTCGGCCGCGCACACCTACCGCAGTCGGGGCGGCGAGCAGTACAGCGTCGAGCCGGCCCCGGCGCGGCCCGGGCCGGGGACGGTGGTGCGGCTTCGGCTGAAGGCCGAGCACGCGCACCTCGCCGACGAGCAGGCGCTGCGCGAGGTGCTGGCCCGGTACTGCGTGCTGCTGCCGATCCCGGTCCACGTCGGCGACGACGAGGAGCCGGTCAACGGCGTGGTGGTGCCCTGGCGGCAGGACGTGCCCGGCTCGCCGCACCTGCACCGGATGCGGTTCGCCACCGCGTTCGCCCGCAGCTTCGAACCGCTGACCGCCTTCCCGGTGACGCCCGTCGAGGACCGCACCGACGCGGTCGGACTGCTCTGGGTGCAGGACGGCGGGACGTACGGGTCCAGCGACAACCGGGACCTGGCGGTCTACCTGCGCGGCATGCTGCTCGCCGACGACGCCCGCGACCTGCTGCCCAGCTGGGCCGGCTTCATCGGCGGCGTGGTCGAGTCGACCCGGCTCACCCCCACCGCCAGCCGCGAGGACCTCCAGCGCGACGAGCACTACCGGGCCCTCCAGCAGGCGCTCGCCGACGCCATCGTGGACGGCCTGTACGAGACCGCCCGGCTGCACCCCGCGGCCTGGCGGCGGATCCTGGCCCGGCACGGACAGGACCTGCTCGGCGCCGCGCTCTGCGACGACCGGCTGTTCACCCTGCTCGCCGACGACGTCCCGGTGCCGACCTCGCAGGGCGAGCTGACCGCCGGCGCGCTGCGTGCCGCGGGCTCCGGCGCGGTGCACGTGGCGCTGGGCAGCGGCGGCGGCTTCGAGGAGATGCTGTACCGGGCGATGCAGGTGCCGATCGCCCGCGGCGACCGGTACGCGGTGCTGCCGTTCCTGCGCCGCTACGCCCGACTGCGGGACTGCCGGATCGTCGAACTCGGCAGCGAGAGCGGCAACAAGGAGCTGTTCCGGGCCCCCGACCTGCCGCTGCCCGCCGAGCAGCAGGCCTGGCTGGCCGCCGCGCTCACCGAGGACGGCGAGCAGCTGGTGCCCGCCCGGTTCGACCCGCCCGGGCTGCCGCTGGTGCTGGTGCCGGACCGCGAGGCCGAGCTGAAAGCCCGGATCGAGGACGACCGGGCGGACGCCCGGATCCCGTCCGCCGCCCTGCAGTTGGCCCGGGCGTTCACCGCGCGCACCGACGGCGCGGTCAAGGCCCGGCTGTACCTCAACCTGGCCTCGCCCGCCGTCCGCGACCTGCTGGCCGCGTACCGGGACGGGCACACCGGGGCGGCCACCGCCGCGGCGCTGCTGCGCTCGCTGAAGGTCATCATGGCGGCGGCCGCCGGCTCCGCGGGCGGCGATCTGGGGGCCGCGCTGGCCGGGATCTCCACCGCGGTGGCCGCGCTCACCGCCGCGGTGCCGGCCGACGGGCTGTCGGCGGTGCCCGACACCATCGCCGGAGGAACCGCAGACCTTCCGCAGGGGGACGAGGAACGATGACCACCGACATCTGGTCCTGGGTGCACGACACCCACCGGCAGCTCGCCGAGTCCGGGCAGCACCGGCTGGCCGACGCGCTCGCCGAGATCGCCGGACACGCCGTGGACGGCCGCAACGAGCAGCTGGACGCGATGTTCCCGGAGGCGCTGGCCTCCGCCCGGGCGCTCGAACTGCCCTGGGTGGAGGTGTTCCTGCGGCACTGGCGGCTGCAGAACCTGCTGAACAAGCGCCACCAGGGCGAGGCCGCGATGGCCGAGGCGGTGTCGCTGCTGGAGTTCGCGCACCGCGAGGAGACCGCCGCCTGCCCCCAGTCGGTGTGCGCCGTCCAGGACTTCACCATCTGCCACGCCAACATCGACGGCCCCGGCTACGTCCCCGAGCGGCTCGCCGTGCTGGAGGAGGCGCTGCAGCGGGTCGAACCGGCCCGGGCCTGCTTCGACTGCCTCTCCCGCGAGTACGCCGACACCCTGGAGGACGACGGCCGCCCCGCCGACGCGCTCACCCACCTCGACCGGGCCGAGACCCGGATCGCCGCGGCCGGCGAGCGGGTCTCGCTCTCCTTCGCGCACAGCCGGGCCTCCGCGCTGCACCGGCTCGGCCGCCACCAGGACGCGCTGGACGTCTACGACACCGCCGAGCGCGCCTACGTCGCCGCCGGGAACCGGCCGGACGACGACGACCGGCGCAAGCTCGCGGTCGGCCGGGCCCTGCAGTTCGCCGCGCTCGGCCGCACCGGCCCCGCGCTGGAGCAACTGCCGGACGCCGAGGAGGCCGACCGCTACCCCGACATCCGGCACCGCTGGTCCGCCGCCGTCGAACTGCTGGCCGCCGCCGGGGAGTTCGACAACGACGCCGCGCTCGGCGCCCGGCTCGCCTCCTGGGCCGGCGAGCTGGACACCGCGGGCTCGCACCGCCCGTGCCTCGACCTGGTGCTGCGGGCCGGCCGGCTGGCCCTCGCCCGCGGGGCCCGCGAGGTCGCCCTCACCCTGGCCCGCACCGGCGGGCGCAAGCTCGGACAGCTCCGCCGCACCGACGGCGTCGCCGAGCAGGTGGCCGCCCTGCGGGCCGCCGCCGAAGCCCTGCCCCGGCCCGAACTCCCGGTCCCGGCCGAGGATTTGCCGCAGTGGCTGGCCGAGCACCGCCCCGACCCGGAGACCGGTGCCGACCTGCTGGCCGCCGCCCTGGCCCTCGGCGAGCGCCCCGACACCGTCCTGGTGGTCAACCTGGCCGGCGCCCTCGGCTCGCTCGGCCACACCCGGGCCGTCGCCGAACTCGCCTGGGCCCAGCTGGAGTTGGACCCCGGCCATGCGTACCTCACCGGCATGCTCGGCCAGTTGCTGATCGACGCCGAGGACGGCGAGGGCGTCGACCGGCTGGCCACCCGGCTGACCGCCGCCGGGGAGCCGTCCGACGCGCACTGGCTGCGGGCCCGCTGGGCCGCCGCCCAGGGCCGCTGGGAGGAGGTCGGCGAGCAGTGCGCCGCCGTCCTCGCCCACTCGCCCGAGGCGCTCAACACCCGCAGGCTGGCCGCGGCCGCCGCCACCCGGCGCGGCGAGCACGCCGAGGCCCAGCGGCTCTACGAGGACCTGCTCGCGCACGCCCTCGACCCGGCCGAGGCCGGCCCGGACGACGCGCACCGCACCGTCCAGGAACCCGACCTGTGGCACCTGGTCACCGCCGCCACCGCCAACCGCGACTGGGCGGCCGTCCGCGCCGCCGGGGCCCGGATCGGCATCGAGTTCGACACCGACAGCGGCCCCGTCGAGGAGGAGTGGCAGCTGATCGAGCTGCGCGTCCCGCGCGCCAACGGCACCACCACCGACCTGCCCGCGCTGCGCACCGGCCCGGCCACCGCCCGGGTGCTGCCGGTGCTCGGCGAGGACCTCGACCTCAACCACGGCGACATCGTGGTGTTCTCCCCGGCCGTCCTCAACGACCGCCCGGAGCCCGGCTCGGCGGAGGACGGGGAGTGGCGACCGGTCTTCGAACTGCTCACCCTGCTCGACCCGGCCGGCTACACCACCTACTGGATCGACGGCGGCCGCCCCGACGAGGACGACTGGTACGCCCTGCGCGACGCCCTCCGGGCCGCCGGGCACGCCGTCTGGGTCTACAGCGGCGACCAGTACCGGATCACCGACCCGGGCGGCGACGAGGACGGCCTGCCCGGCATCTACGCCGCCATCGGCGTCCCGCCCACCAGCACCGCCGCCCGGGCCGACGCCCTGCTCACCGAGCTCACCGCCCACCTCGCCCACCCGCTGGCCTGGCCCGCCCTCGCCGAGGCGGCGGGCGCCGACACCGCCCGCCACCGCAGGATCGTCGACGACTACGACCTCTGAACCCGGCCGCCCCGCCCCGGCCCAGGCCCGCCCGGGTCAGGGCCGGGGCGGGGTGGGGTCGAGGTAGACCCGGGTGACGGCGGGGACGGCCCGGCGGACGGCGCGGTCGGCCCGGTCGCAGGCGGCCTCGATGTCGGCGGCGGTGGCCAGGTCGGCGAAGTCGACCTTGGCGGCCACCAGGACGTCGTCGGGGCCGTGCACGCTGGTGACCAGGTCCAGGACCCGGACGACCTGCGGCTGGGCGGTCAGCGTCTCGGCGATCGCGCGCTCGTACCGCTCGGGCAGCGGGCGGCCGATCAGCAGCGAGGCGTTGTCGCGGGCCAGCACGTAGGCCACCCAGGCGAGCAGGGCGCCGATCAGGACCGAGGCCAGGCCGTCCCAGAGCGCGTCGCCGGTGAGCTCGGCGCCGAGCAGGCCGCCGAAGGCCAGCAGCAGGCCGACCAGGGCGGCGGCGTCCTCCAGGAAGACGGCCTTCACCGCGGTGTCGGAGGTGTGCCGCAGGTAGCGGTAGCCGCCGACGCGCAGCCGGCGGGTCTCGCCGCGCAGTTGACGCACCGTCCGGGAGAGCGAGACGGACTCCAGGGCGAAGGCGACGGCGAGGATCAGGTAGGACAGGGCCGGGCTGCCCAGCTCCTCGCCGTACCGCAGGGTGTGGATGCCGTCGTGGACGGAGAAGACCGCGCCGCCGACGAAGGTGGCGAAGGAGGCCAGCAGCGCCCACAGGTAGCGTTCGCGGCCGTAGCCGAGCGGGTGCTTGTCGTCGGCGGGGCGGGCGCTGCGCTTGAGCGAGAGGAACAGCAGCACCTCGGTGACGGTGTCGGCGAAGGAGTGCGCCGCCTCGGAGAGCATCGCGCTGGAGCCGCTGAGCGCGCCCGCCACGGCCTTGGCCAGGGCGATGCCGAGGTTGCACAGGCCCGCGACGACCACTGTGGTGACGCTCTCGCCGCCGCTGTCCCCGGGGGCGCCGTCCGTCGTCCGCTGCTCGCTCATAACCGGTCATTGTGTCCGGTTCGCGGGCCTTCATTCCGGAGCGGGCGCGGGCATGTCCGCCCGGCGCCGGGCGGACCGGCCGGGGTGGTGGCGGGGACCACGCCACGGGTTGTTCGCACCGCCGCCACCGATCGGGCAAGGTGGAGGCCAGGAGGCGGCCCCGACCGGGCGGGCGGCCGGGGTGGTGGAGGAAGTGCCGTGTCCGATAGCGAGCCGGAGGGCGTGCCGGCGCCGGGAGCGCCGCCCACCGAGGGGCTGCTCGGGCCGGACGCGCCGCCGATCGAACGGACCGTCAGCGTGCCGCACGCGCCGGAGCCGGTGCAGACCGAGGGCCTGCTCGGGCACCAGCCGGTGCCGGAGGCCGCGGAGGCCGTCCGGGCCCGGCGCAGCCCGCTGTTCCAGGACACCCTGACGCCCGAGGAGTGGAACGCGGCCGGCTACACCCCGGCGCACGGCATCGACCTGGCCGAGCTGCACAAGGGCGCCCCCGGCGAGGCCCCCTGGCCGGACCGGATGCGCACCCTGCTGCGGACGCCGATGGCCGAGCGCCCGGCGTTCGAGCGCACCGCCCGCGAACTGCACCCCGCCGCCGGGGCGCAGGCCCAGCGCAACGTGCCGCGGGTGCTCGACCTGTCGCTGCGGATCGGCGAGCTGCTGCTGGCCAGCGGCGAGGCCGCCGAGGACGTGGAGGCCGCGATGCTCGGCATCGCCCACGCGTACCGGCTCGACCACTGCGAACCGCAGGTCACCTTCACGCTGATCTCGATCTCCCACCAGCCCTCGCTGATCGACCCGCCGGTCACCGCGGACCGGGTGGTGCGCCGCCGCACCTCCGACTACACCCGGCTGGCCGCCGTGTACGAGCTGGTCGCCGACATCACCGCCGAGCAGGTCACCGTCAACGACGCGTACCGGCGCCTCGCCGAGATCCGGCGCAACCGGCACCCGTACCCGGCGTGGCTGATGTCGGTGGCCACCGGGCTGCTGGCCGGGGCGGCGTCCTTCCTGGTCGGCGGGAAGGTCGACTCGACGGCCTGGCTGGTGTTCGTCTCCGCGTTCACCACCGCCGTGGTCGGCGACCGGCTGGCCTCGGCGATCGCCCGCCGCGGACTGCCCGAGTTCTACCAGTTCGTGATCGCGGCGATGCCGGCCGCGCTCTGCGGCATCCTGCTGTCCTTCAACGAACTGCACCTGCGCGGCTCGGTGGTGATCACCGGTGGGCTGTTCGCGCTGCTGCCCGGCCGGGCCATGGTCGCCGCCGTCCAGGACGGCCTGACCGGCTTCTACATCACCGCGGCGGCCCGGCTGCTGGAGGTGATGTACCTGATCGCGGGCATCGTCATCGGCGTGATGCTGGTGCTGTACGTCGGCGTCAACTACAACGCCCGGCTGAAACCCGACGAGAGCCTGGGCGGCATCGCCAGCCCGCCGGTCCAGCTGGTCGCCGCGATGGTGCTGGCGCTGGCCTTCGCCATGCTGCTGCAGACCGACCGGCGCTCGCTGCCGATGGTGGTGCTGAACGCCGCCGTCGGCTGGTCCACGTACGGCGTGCTCACCCACAACGCGGGCGTCTCGGCGATCGTCGCCACCGGCCTGGCGGCCGGCCTGGTCGGCCTGTTCGGGCAGCTGCTGGCCCGCTACCGGGCGGCCTCCGCGCTGCCGTACGTGACCGCCGCGATCGGGCCGCTGATGCCCGGTTCGGCGCTGTACCTCGGCATGCTGGCGTTCGCCCAGGGCCACGCCGGGTCCGGGCTGGTCTCCGCCTCCCGGGCGGTCGCGCTGGCGCTGGCGCTGGCCATCGGCGTCAACCTCGGCGGCGAGGTGGCCCGGCTGTTCCTGAAGAACCCCGGCGCCAGCGACCGGGACACCCCGCACGCGCTGATCCCGCGCCGGGCGGCGAAGCGCACCCGCGGCTTCTAGCGAGCCCCCTGTCGGATAGAGGCACCACCCGATGATCAGTGCACTGCTGGACGGTTACCGCCACCACATCGTGGACGCCCACAAGCAGCCGCTGTTCCTGCTGCTGGTCGGGTTCATCACCTCGTTCGCGTTCATCCGGTTCAGCACCCGGATGATCCGCGCCCAGGTCCGCTGGTGGCCCGGCAACATCACCCCCGGCGGGCTGCACATCCACCACATGGTGTTCGGCCTGGGCTTCCTGCTGCTCGGCGGCATCGGCACCTTCGCCACCGACGGCGGCCACCCCTGGACCGACTGGTTCGGCCTCTCCTTCGGCATCGGCTGCGGGCTGGTGCTGGACGAGTTCGCCCTGATCCTGCACCTGGACGACGTGTACTGGAGCGAACAGGGCCGCAAGTCGGTGGACGCGGTGATCCTCGGCATCCTGCTCACCGCGCTGCTGCTCACCGGCTACGTGCCGCTCGGCGTCGTCCCCGGCCAGGACACCCGCTGGGGGCTGGTCGCGGTGATCGGGGTCAACGCGCTGGTCTGCCTGGTCGCGCTGCTCAAGGGCAAGGTCTGGACGGGCCTGCTCGGCATCATGGTGCCCGGCCTGTCCTGGATCGGCGCGATCCGGCTGGCCCGCCCCGCCAGCCCCTGGGCACGCTGGCGGTACGCCGGGCGCCCCCGCCGGATGGCCCGGGCGGCCCGGCGCGAACGGCGGCTGCACGCGCGGACGGACCGGGCCCGAACCTGGCTGTTCGACCTGATCGCCGGGGCGCCCGACAAGGTCCCGGCCGGGCACCCGAAGGCGCACGCGGTGGCCGAGCGGATGGCCGCCAAGGCGCTCGCGCACCGGTACCGGCCCGGCCGCGGCGGGCGGGTCGGCGGCCCGGGCGGTCCGGGCGCCGGGGGCCGGGCGGACGGCGCGGAGGCGGTCGGCGGCGACCCGGCCCGGCGGGCCCGGGCCCAGCGCCGGCGGCGCACCGTCCGGGCCGGGCGGGCGCGGACCACCGCGACCGGGCCGGGGCGGCCGTCGGGGCGGCCCTCGGGGCGGGTGCGCTGACCGGGCGGGGCGGCACGGGGGGTGTGGGGGAGGGGTGTTGAAGGGGCGTTGAAAATCGGGGTGGTGCGTCGGCGAACCGGTAGGGTTCGTGGACGTCCCTCCTCGGGCGGTGCGGATGCCCGTTCACACAATCGGACATCTCACTCGCGCAGCCGTATGGCGATGGCGCCGAGCCACCGTCGGGTCTGAGAATCTTGCGGTGCGTGACCGGATTGTCACGTCATGGGATATCTGGCTGATCGTCAGAACCCCGTCGCCACCCGCCGAGAGGGGATCCCGTCATGCCGCGCAGGTTCCTCCCCGCCCTCCTGCTCGCCGGTGCCGCCCTGCTCGCCCTGCTGCCCGCCGCGAACGCGCCCGCCGCGCCCGCCGCTGCTCCGGCGGCCGGGCCGGAGGGCCTGCCGCAGGCCGGGCCTGCCGCGCTCGCCGCGTTCGCCGCGCCCGCCGTGCTGCCCGCCGACGAACCGGAGCCCGGCTTCCCCAGCGCGGACGACGTCGCCCGGGCCCGGGCCGAGGCCGACGCCAAGGCCGCCGACGCCACCGCCGTCGAGGCCCGGCTGGCCGCCGCCCGGGACGAGCTCGACAAGGCCGGGCAGGCCGCCGAGCAGGCCGTCGAGGCGTACAACGGCGCGCTCGTCCGGCTCGGCCGGGCCCAGGAGGCGTCCCGGGCCGCCGCCGAGCGCTCCACCGCCGCCGAGGCCGCCCACGCCGAGGCCGCCGACCGGGCCGCCGGGCTGGTCGCCGAGATCTACCGCCAGGGTGCCTCGCCCCAACTCTCGGCCGTCAACGCCCTGTTGGGCGCACGCGGCCCGGCCTCGCTGACCGGCCAGGCCGCCGCCGTCGGCACCGCAGGCGCCCAGACCCGGCAGATCCTCGACGACGCCACCGGCACCGCGAAGGCCGCCGCCCGGGCCGCCGAGGAGGCCCGCACCGCCGAGGGCGCCGCCCGCACCGCCGCCGGGACCGTCCGCACCGCCAAGGAGCAGGCCCAGCAGCGGGTCGCCGACCAGCAGAACCGGGTCGCCGAGATCGGCCGCCGCCGGGAGGCCCTGCTCGCCGAACTCGCCACCGCCCGCAACACCACCGTCGAACTCGAACGGCAGCGGCAGGAAGCCCTCGACGCGCTCGCCGCCCGCGCGGCCGAGGAGGCCGCCCGCCGGGCCCAGGCCGAGGCCGAAGCGGCCGCCGCCGCCCAGGCCGCCCGGCACCACGCCGCCCCGCAGCGGGAGGGCGCCGCCTGGTCGGCGGGCGGCTCCGAGGCCGCCCTCGCCTTCGCCCGCTCCGTCGTCGGCCTGCCCTACATCTGGGGCGGCGAGGGCCCGCAGGGCTACGACTGCTCCGGCCTGACCATGATGGCCTGGCGGCGCGGCGGCAAGCAGCTCACCCACTTCGCCGCCGACCAGTACGCCGAGTCCACCCCGGTCGGCTACGCCCAACTCCGGCCCGGAGACCTGGTGTTCTGGACCAAGACCGGCCGCGCCGCGGACATCTACCACGTCGCCATCTACCTCGGCGACGACCAGATGATCGAGGCCCCCCGCCCCGGCGCCGCGATCAAGCAGGCCAGCCTCTGGATCATGGGCCGCCCGGACTTCTACGCCCGCCCCTGACGTCCGCCCCTGGCGCCCGCTCCTGGCGCTTGCCCCCGACGTCCGCTCCCGGCGCCCGCGGCAGGGGTTCCGGGCCGGGCGGAAAACCGGGTGCCGTGCCGGGAAGGGCGTCGTACCGTGGCTCGATGGGCAACGACGCACAGCAGGGCCCCGACCGGGGCATCGAGATCCGGCCGATCACCCACGAGGAACTGGCCGACTGGGACCGGGCGCTGGCGCTCGGGTTCATGCGTCCGCACGTCTCCCCGGCGGTCGAGTGGCGCCAGCTGCTGTTCGAACCGGGGCGGATGCTGGGCGCGTTCGACCACGACTTCCCGGGCGCCGACCGGCCGCGCTGCGTGGCGACCTTCCGCAGCTTCGACACCGGGCTGACGGTGCCCGGCGGGGAGCGGCTGCCGGTCGACGCGATCACCGGCGTCACGGTGAACTCCACCCACCGCCGGCGCGGCCTGCTCAGCGGCATGATGCGGCGCGACCTGGCCGCCGCCCGCGAGCGCGGCTCGGCCGCCGCCATCCTGATCGCCGCCGAGCACAACATCTACGGCCGGTTCGGCTTCGGCTCGGCCGTCCCGCTGGCGGGCTGGCGGGTCGACGTGCGGCGCTCCGGCGGCGTCCGGGCCGGGCTGCCCGTGCACGAGGGCCACCGGATCGACTTCGCCACCCTGGAGGAGTTCGGCAAGCTCGGCCCCGACCTGCACGAGCGCTGGCGCCCCACCCAGCCCGGCGCGATCGGCCGCCCGGACGCCTGGTGGCGGCTGCGGGCCGGCGAGGTCGACCTGCCCGGCTTCGACTGGAAGCAGGGCTTCAACGTCTTCCACCGCACCGCCGACGGCACCCTCACCGGCATGGCCAACTACACCGTCGACGACAAGTGGGACGGCGCCTACCCCGACTGCCCGCTGACCGTCCGGGACTTCATCGCGCTGGACCGGGAGACCGCCAACGCGCTCTGGGCGTTCCTGTTCTCCGTCGACTGGGTGCGCCACGTGGTCGCCCCGCACCTCGGCCCCGGCCACGTGCTGCCGCTGCTGCTCGACGACCCGCGCGGCGCCAAGCCGCACGAGGAGAGCGCCGACTTCACCTGGCTGCGGCTGCTCGACCTGCCCGCCGCGTTCGCCGCCCGCCGCTACGAGGCCCCCGGCCGCCTGGTGCTGGACGTCACCGACCGCGAGGGCTGGACGGCCGGGCGCTGGGCGCTGGAGGCCGCCGCCGACGGCACCGGCCGGATCACCCGCACCGACGACCCGGCCGACCTCGCGCTCGACGTCTCCCGGCTCGGCAGCCTGTACCTCGGCGGCGGCAGCGCGGCCGGCCTCGCCGACGCCGCCCTGCTCACCGAGCACACCCCGGGCGCGGCCGTCCGCGCCGACACCCTGCTGCGCACCGCCCGCGCCCCGTGGAACCCGGACGGCTTCTGACCTGCTGCTCCGTGCGGGGCCGGGTACGTCCTCGGCTCCGCACCGCCCGGTCCGGGCTCAGATCCAGCCGCGCTGGGTGGCTTTGATGCCGGCTTCGAAGCGGCTGGTGGCGCCGAGGCGTTCCATGATCGAGGCCATGTGGCGGCCGACGGTGCGGGCCGAGATGCCCAGGGGCGATCGTGCCGAGCGGGACGGCGGCGCTCCAGAACTGCTCGAAGAGGTCCAGCAGTGCGCCCAGGATGCCGGGCTCGGTGATGTGCAGGGCGCCCTTGCGGGTGTCTTCCGGGTCGATCGGGACGAGGGCCTGACGGCGGTCGACGATGACGATGCGCTGGGGGATGGTGGGGGTTGCCGACGGACGGCGTCCGGGTAGAGGCTGCGCAGCGCGACCCCGCGGGCGAGCAGTTCGGCGTCGGTGGCGCGGCCGGCCCCGAGGTCCTCGGGCCGCTGGACGCCGGACCGGCAGCCGAGCACCTCGGTGGCGGCCTCCCGGCTCATCCGCTCCAGCCGGCCGACGATGGCGTCCGTCCCGAGCAGCCGCTCGCCGTACGCCGACCGCTGCTCGGCCCGGTCCGCGACCAGCCGGGTGACGGCAGCCTTGGAAACAGCCAACTGCGCCTGGCGCTCGGCCAGTTCGGCCTCCTGCTCGGCGATCAGATCGGCCAGCCCGATCTCCGGGCCGACCGCGCGGACCCGCCCGGGCCGCTCGGTGGAGGCCCGGACGAGGGCCCGCCGGCCGAGCTCGTCGAGCGCGGCGTGCACCTCGGACGGACTCAGCCCGCAGTGCGCGGCCAGCTCCGCCACGCCGTGGTCCGGGTGGTCGAGCATCGCCCGGTACACCGTGGTCGCGCCGACCGTCAGCCCGAGAGCCTCCAGCACTGCATCCCCCCAAGGACGTCGTAGGCGCAAACCCCCCGGTAAGCGGCCGCTCGCATCCAAACAGTTGTCCGGCACGGGTGCAAGATCCTTTCCGGCCTGGTGGGAGCCGGCGCGGGACGGGGCGGGACGGAGCGGCGCGGGGCGCCCGGAGGGGGTCCGCGGCGGCCGGGGCACCGGTCCGGGCCCGGCGTCGTGACTGGAACCGGACTGGCCGATTGGCGACAGCCGGAACACCTTCCACCGGCCCCGGAGAACGGCGAAGCTATTCATCGCCGCCAGGGAAACCGACCGGACGGCAACCGGACGGAGCGTCAACCGCGGGACGCCTGCGCCGGAACAGCACCCCACCCGACACCACTGCCGAAGGGACCACCGTCATGGACGTCACCCGCCCCGCCGAGGCCGCCGCGGTCTCCGCCCTCGCCGGGCTCCTGCCCGTCCCCGACGCCGCCTCCGCCGACCCGCTGGACGGCGGCTCCCCGGCCCCGGCCGGCGGCAACAGCTGCGCCACCTGGGACGGCTGACCGCCCATGGACGTCGTCCACACCGGTCTGGAACGCCGCCGGACCGCCCCGGTCGCCGCCGCGACCGAGGAAGCCGAGGCCGTGGACGCCCTCTGGGCCCATGCCGACCCCGGTGACGGGCTCGAGCACATCACGGCCCGCTCCTGCGCCGACCGGATCGACTTCCTGCTGTTCTACCTGAGCCGCACCCCGGGCCGGCCCTCCGACGCGGCCGACCGCGCCCACCTGCTGATCACCGCCGCCCACCGGGCCTCGCCCCTGCTCCGCCAGCGCTACCTCCCGCTGGAGCCGTCGACCTCCGCAGGACACCCCGGCTGCTGACCGCCGGGCCACCGCGCCACCACGTCACCGCACGCCCGCCGCACCGCACGACCGCTGCACCTGCAGGGCAGCCGTCCTCCGGGCGCGCCTCCGAACCTCCGGCCCGTACGGGCCCGCCGCGCCGCCGCGGCACCACCTGACGAACCGACAACCCGACTGGAGCTCCGCCATGCCTTCGCACGCCCCGCGCCCGACCGCCCGTCGCAGCACCGCCACGGCCGCCGCCCTGATCGCCCTCGCCGTCCCGTTCGCCGCCGCCACCGGGGCCTCCGCGACCTCGGTCGCCGGCTGGGACAAGGTCGCCCAGTGCGAGAGCTCCGGCAACTGGAGCATCAACACCGGAAACAGCTACTACGGTGGCCTGCAGATCTCGCTCCCCACCTGGCGGGCGTACAGCGGCCTGCAGTACGCCGCCCGGCCGGACCTCGCCACCAAGCAGCAGCAGATCCTGATCGCCGAGAAGATCCTGGCCGGCCAGGGCCCCACCGCTTGGGCCACCCAGTGCAACGGCCCGCTCTACACCGACCACGCCGACCCCTACCCGTCCACCCCTCCGCAGACGTCGACCTGGAAGGCCCAGGTGGTGGTCAACGGTGGTGGCGGGATCTACCACGCGACCCGGGACTCGTCGGGCAACTGGTCGAGCTTCGCGAACATCGCCTCCCAGACCGGTGACATCGGGACCGTGGGGTCGATCGCGGACGCCGGCATCAACGGGGCGGGTGCGTTGTCGGGTGCGGTGACGAAGGTGTCGGCGGTGTCGGTGGGTGGTGACCTGCACGTGCTGGCGGTGGCG
>NZ_JOGH01000144.1:0-14277 GCF_000721345.1 Kitasatospora sp. NRRL B-11411
CCGTCACCCCGCCCACCCCACCGAACCCACCAACCCGCCTCGGATCCTTTCGCCCCGCCAGGGGCGCGGGGAGCCGTGCGGCCAACCACGACGAAGCCGCCCGCCGGCAACGCCCGCCGCCCGCCGTGCCTCCCGGTTCGCCCGCCGGCTCAGGCCCTCGAAGGCTCCGCCACCCAGCCCGCCATCAGGACCAGTCCGGTCGGCCGGTGCAGCGCCAGGAAGGCGAACGGGCGGTCGAAGCGGGCGGCGGCCACCCGGATCCGGTACCGCTGCTGCGGGGCGAACATCGCGCTGCCCGGGGCCATCACCACCGCCGTGACCGCGCCCGCTTCGAAGCCCTGCGCGGAGAACTCCGCCGTCGCGGCCTGCTGGGCCCGGGCGACCTTCAGCGGGGTGCTCCGGCTGACGCCCCGGAAGTGGTCGCCGTCCTGCGCCGCCGTTCCCAGGCCGAACAGCCGGGCCGTCGCCAGCAGGTCGTGCTCCGACTGGACCCGGAAAGCCGCCGTGTTCAGCGCGCCGAGGTGCTGCGGGACGGGCGAGTCGACGGTGGACAGCTGGAGCCCGGGCCCCTGCACCCCGTCCGGCAGGGCCGACACCGGCGTCCGCCGTGCCGCGCCCGCGGCCAGTGCGAACCCGGCCGCCACCACCGCGCCCGGCGCGGCCCCCGGTTCGCCGAGCACCAGGTGGACGTCCACCTCGCCGGTGCCCGCGACCCGGACCTCCGTCACCCGTCCCGCCGGGCTCTCCGCCACCGCGATCCGCTCGAACAGCTCCGGGCCGGACACCGAGAGCTGCGCGAAGTCCCGTCCCGCCCAAGGGCCTTCGAGGACCTGGAAGCGGCCCTCCTGGAACGGCCGCAGCCACCTGGTCCGGACGGCGACCGCCGAGGCCAGCACCAGCAGCGCGCCCGCCGGGTCGACCGGCATCCGCGGTACCAGCCCGCCGGTCCACTCCCGGGCCCAACGGTCCAGCACCGCACGGTCCTTGACCGGATCGCCGGACAGCCGCCCCCACAGCGGAGCGCCCAACTCGGCCACCCAGCCCGGCTCCACCGCGACGCCGTCGGCCGTCCACAGCCCGAGCGCCGCCGCGCAGCCCGGCACCGCCCGCACCTGCGCCAGCAACTCCCGGGCCGCTGCCGGGGCTTGCTCGGCCGGAACGCCCAACGCCCGCTCCAGCTCGGCCCGGGCCGGCCCGTTGGCGCCCGCCGCCAGCATCGCCAGCAGCGGCCACACTCCCAGGGCCGTCCACACCTGACCGCCCCCGGACCCCAACTCCCGCCCCCAGCAAGCCCCCAACGCATTCACCCGCTCAACCGCACCCGCACCTGCACCCGTACCCGCACCCGTGCCCACCGCGCCCCCTCCCGTCGTGCTCCCAGAACCTGGGGGCAGGCTCCGCCACCCAGCCCGCCATCAGTACCAGACCGCAGGGCGACCCGCCGCCGATAAACCGGACGAACGGACGAGCGGGCGGGTCGACGCAGGCAACTCCGTCCAGCGCGGCGGAGCTTGCGCCACCGCCGCCAGCTCGGCGATCGCGGCCGGCCCCACCCGGCAGCAGCCGCCGACCAGCCGGGCCCCGGCGGCCACCCAGTCCGCCGCCAGGCCGGGGTCGAAGGCCGCCGCGCCGGTCCAGTCCCGGGCCGCCGCGTCCCAGCCCTCTCCGCTGTTGGGGTACGCGACCCCGGGCAGGCCCGTCACCTCGGCGGCCAGTGCCACCGCCGACGTCACCTCCTCCGGGGCGCAGCAGTTGACCCCCACCGCGACCGCCTCGGGCACCTCCGACACCAGCGCGAACACCTCCGAGAGCGGCTCCCCGCCCCGGGTCAGCCCGTCCGCCGCACTGAACGAGAACCACACCGGCACGCCCAGCCCCCGGACGCAGTCCGCCAGGACCGCTGCCTCCAGCAGGTCCGGCACGGTCTCCACCGCCAGCACGTCGGGCCCGGCGGCGGCCAGCACCTCCAGCCGGGGCCGGTGGAACTCCGCCAACTCCGAGGCGGACAGGCCGTAGTGGCCCCGGTACTCGGAGCCGTCCGCGAGGACCGCCCCGTACGGGCCCACCGAGGCCGCCACCCAGCGCGGGCGGCCGTCGCCGAGCTCCGCCGACACCTCCTCGGCAGCCAGCCGGGCCACCTCCACGCTCAGCGCCAGCAGCCGGTCGGCCTTCCCCGCGTCCACTCCGCGGGCGGCGAAACCCGGGCGGCTCGCCTGGTAACTCGCCGTGGTCGCCACCTGGGCGCCCGCCTCGAAGTACGCCCGGTGCGCCGCCACCAGCTGCCGGGGTTCGTCCAGCAGCAGCCGGGCCGACCACAGGGCGTCGGACAAGTCGCAGCCCTGGTCGGCGAGTTGGTTCGACAGCCCGCCGTCGAGCAGCACCGGACCGGCCGCCAGCGCCGACGCCAGGGCCAGGCCGCCCGGGGAGCTGTCGAAGCCGGAGGGGGAGCCGCCGAAGCCGGAGGGGGAGCCGCCGGGTCGGGGAGGGGAACTGCCGGAGTCCGTCGCCATCCCTCCAGCCTGCACCCGGCGCCGGTTTCCGGCGAACCGGCCCGCGGCGGCGGCGCCGGAGCCCTCCGGACGGCCCCCGGGGGCGGCCCTCGCGAGCACCTCGCCGCGAGCACCTCACCGCGGGCATCCCGGGCATCCCGGGCATCCCGCGCGGGGCATCCTTCGAGCGTAACGGCGGTCCGAGGCCCGGTCGGGGCGGTCGGTGCCCGGATCACCCGCCCGGGAGGCGACCGCCGAAACAGTTGACGGTGTCCCCAAATCGTGGTGGGGGAGAGCCCGTTCAAGGGCCACCGATCTGACGGAGCGTCAACGAACCGGGAGAGTCACCCGGTTGGCCGCACGTGTGCGATCCGTCGCTCACCGTGCCGGTAGTGTGACGTTCCGTTGCCGCACCGATTGTGTGACGGCTCATTCGAAAGCCCCGCCGGGCGACACCCCGCCGACCCTGTCCCTGGGGCGGCCGCCGCCCGCACCGGACCCACACTGGAGAACTCCGCGATGACCACTTCCGTGCAGCTCGACCGTGCCCAGAAGCGCTTCGACCTCTGGGACGTCAACGGCGACGGCCAGATCGACCGCGCCGACTGGGAGGCCGAGGCCAAGCGCATCCTGCAGGCCTTCGGCGAGGCCCCCACCTCCCCGGCCGCGCGCCAGCTCTCCGACGCCTACCTCGGCATGTGGAGCTTCTTCGCCGACAAGGCGGGCATCGACGAGCACACCGGTGCGCTCACCCCCGAGCAGTTCAACCACATCGCCGAGGAGCACGTCCTCGAGAACGGTGGCGCCGGCTTCGGCCGCGTCGTCAAGCCGACCATCCAGGCCATGGTCGAGCTGGTCGACGTGGACGGCGACGGCCAGGTCAACCCGGCCGAGTTCAAGTCCTGGCTGGACGCGATCGGCGTTTCCAGCGTCGACCCGTCCGAGGCCTTCCGCCAGATCGACGCCAACGGCGACGGCCAGCTCTCCGTGGAGGAGCTGGTCCAGGCCGTGCGCGCCTACCACCTGGGCGAGATCGACGTCCCGCTGCTGGGCCGCTGAGCCACCGGCACGGCGACGGCGACGGTGACCGGCGCGGCCGGCAGGACGACTGCCGCTGACGGCCGCTGACGGCTACCGACGGTCGAAGGGCCCGGAACGGGGATGGCGCCCCCCGCTCCGGGCCCTCTCGCCGTCGCCCTGCTCCCCGGCCGGCCGGACGGACCTTCGGCCGGACCTTCGGGGGGCTCAGCCTTCGGCCGGGACGAACCGCACCGGCAGCTCCGGGCGCAGGTCCAGCTTCTCGCCGGTCAGCAGGTGGTCGGCCGCGATCAGCACGTTGTAGTGGTTCGGGAAGTGGCAGGCGTCGAAGCCCAGCACGGTGCCCACCCGGTGCTCGCCGACGAACACCTCGTCGCCCCGGTCCAGCACCCCCGCCACCGCGACCTCCGCGAACCCCAGGAACCCCACCCGGTCGATCCGGGCCCCCGCCGCGGTGTCCCGCTGGTCGGTGGTCACCAGCTCGTGCACCTCGCCCGCCCGGACGCACCGGCTGGCGAACGGTTCCAGGCTCATCCCGCGCTCCGTCCGGCTGTGCAGCAGCACCTTCACCAGCGTGCCGGTCACCGTCCGCTTCGGCCCGTTCTCGCGCACCGGCACCGGCACCGGCAGCTCCGCCACCCGCTCCCGGCTCATCCGCACACCTCCGCCCGCGTACCCGTGCCCGCGCCCGCGCCCGTGCCCATGACCGTGCCCGCGCCCGTGTTTGCGTCCGTCCGCCCGGCCGACCCGGCCCCGGTGGTTCCGGCCTCGGCCCGGTACGCCGCCTCGACCACCCGCAGCGCGTCCACCCCGTCCGGGCCCCGCTCCGCCGGGCCGGCCGTCGCCGCACCGCCGCTGCCGTCTCCGCCGCCGCTGTCGTCGCCGCCCAGCAGCCCGGCGAACTCGCCGACGATGCCCTCGTACTCGTGCCAGAGCGACTGCTTGAAGCCCTGGTGCCCGGCCAGCAGGTCCGCCCGCAGCACCGTGCCGTCCGCCAACTCCACCGCGACGTCCTTGAGTTCGCCGGGGTGCGACCAGTCCAGCTCGATCCGGCCGCACACCCCGCCGGGGCCCGCCAGCTCCAGCACCGCGTACCGGTCGACCCCGCCGCCGTCGCGCACCACCTCCGCGCCGGTCAGCTCCATCCGGCCCGCCAGCAGCCGGAGCAGGTCGTACGCGTTCGGGCCGTTGTCGGCCACGCAGCCGCCGCCGCACCGTTCCGGGTCCAGGTACCAGCGGTCCCGGCCGACGTGCTCCTCGATCAGTTCGAAGTAGCGGGCCGTCACCGACCGTACGGGCAAGGGCTGTTCGGCGACCGCCGTGCACAACTCCCGCACCGCAGCGTTGTACCGCCGGTGGAAGGCGGTGAACAGCGGCACCCGCCGTTCGGCCGCCAGGGCCGCCAACTCCTCGCCCTCCGCAGCCCGCAGGGCCAGCGGCTTCTCCACGCACACCGGTAGGCCCGCCCGCAGCGCGTCCCGGCAGATCGCCAGGTGCAGGTCGTTCGGGACGGTCACCACGACGGCGTCCAGCCCGCCCGCGGCCAGCAGCTCCCGGTGGTCGGTGAAGCACGCGACCCGGTCGCCGAACGGTTCCAGCACCGCCGCGTCCCGGTCGCACACCGCCGCCAGCCGCACGCCCGGCACCCGCTCCAGCGCGGCCAGGTAGAACCGCGAGATCACCCCGAGCCCGATCACCCCGAACCGCAGCCCGCTCACCGCCCGGCCTCCGTCCCCGCCACCGGGCGGATGCCGAACTGCTGGGCGATGACCGCCAGTTCGGCCAGCAGCGGGGCGGCCAGCGGCACCCCGTCGCGGTGCGACTCGGCGGTCCGCCGGGCCTCGTGCCAGCCCGGGTACGCCACCGGGTCCGAACTCCCCACCGAGGGCGGGCAGTCCAGCACCGTCCCGAACAAGGTCCGGGCGTCCAGGGCCACTTGCTCGGCGTCCCGCAGCGTCGCCGGGGCGATCGCCAGCGCGAAGATGCCGATGTCGTCGTCCCGCCCGGACGGCCGGCCGTCGCCGTCCAGCGCGGCCGGCTCCGGGCCCAGGCCTGCTCCCGGCAGCAGCGCGGCCAGCACCTCCACCATCAGGCCCAGCCCGAAGCCCTTGAACTCGCCGCCCGAACCGGACCCCAGCCACAGCAGGTGCGCCTCGCCCCGGTCGAACGCGCCCGGATCGGTCACCGGCCGCCCGTCCGGCCCCGCCAGCCACCCCTCCGGGATCGACCGGCCCGCCCGCTCGGCCGCCCGGACCCGGCCGGTCGGCACCGCCGTGGTGCTCATGTCCAGGACGTACGGCGGCAGTTCACCCGCCGGAGCGGCCACGCTCCACGGGTTCGTGCCCAGCAGCGCCACCGCACCGCCCGGCGGCCGGGCGATCCGCTGCCGGCCGCAGTTCGACGCCAGCAGCCCGATCATCCCGCGGCCGGTCACCCGCGCCGCGTGGTGCCCCGCACAGCCGAAGTGGGTGGCCCGGCGCACCGACACCAGCCCGATCCCGTGCCGCTCGGCCCGCTCCGCGGCCAGCTCCATCGCCGCCCCGGCCTGCCACAGCCCGAGCGCCCCGCCCGCGTCCACCAGCACCGCCGCGCCCCGGTCCGCCACCACCTCCGGCTCCGCCAGCGGATCGGCCCGGCCCTCCGCCAGCAGCGGCAGGTAGAGCCGCCCCAGGTTGGCCAGCCCGTGCGAGTCCATCCCGGCGGCGTCGCCGTAGCACAGCGCCTCCGCCGCCGCCCGGGCCCGCTCGGGCGGCAACCGGTGCGCGGTGAACACCTCGGTGGTGAAACGGATCAGATCGGCGTACGGGACGCGGACGGTGCCGGCGGCACTGGGCGCGGACGCCACGGTGGTCACGGGGAACAGCCTCCAGACAGGGACTTCGGACGACGAAAGGACGGGGGATCGGGGGATCGGGGGGATCAGGGGCGGCGACGGTGGCGGGCGAAGGCCACCAGCAGCCGGGCCACCGCCGAGGCGAAGGCGTCGAGCTGGGCCGCCTCGGCGAACTCGCCTGCCGCGTGCGCCCGGTTGGCGCCCAGGTCGCCGGGGCCGAGCACCACGGTGAACGCGTCGTCCGGCAGACCGGCCGTCCAGATCGCGTCGCAGGTGAACGCCGGTTCCGCGTCCGGCATCCGGGGGATGCCGGCCCGCCGGGACAGCAGGTCCTCGAACTCCGGATGCCGGTTGTCCAGGACGGGCAGGCCGCGCTTGGGCCAGTCCAGCCGGGTGATCCGGGCGCAGTCGGCGGCCGTCCGGGCGAACTCCGGCAGCTCGGCGAACTCGCGGCGGAACGCGTCCAGCCCGGAACGGACCGCCGCCTCCACCGCGGCCGCCGCCCGGCGGCCCGAACCCGCGTCCCGGTAGGGGAGGTTGAGCAGCAGCTCGCCACTGCCGTAGACCCGGTTGTGCAGCGGGCCGGTGCCCAGGCCCGCCACGCAGACCGGGTCGCGCGGGCCGGGCCGGCGGCCCAACTCCCGGGCCAGGTACTGGGCGAGGAAGCCGAGCAGCACCGTCGCGTTGTGGCCCGCGCCCGGGCAGTCGTCGATCGCGTCCTCGCCGCGCACCCGCAGCCGGGCGGTGGCGGCGGCGGTGGCCCGGGGCAGGTAGCGCAGGCCGGTCGGCTCGCAGAACACGTTCAGCGCGCCCACGTACCCGGCCCCGACCAGCGGACGGGTGCCGAACACGCCCATCGCGCCGCCCTCCTCGCCGGACACCGCCTGCACCAGCACCCCGACCTCGCGGCCCACCCGGGGTTCCGCCGCCACCGCCGCCCGGATCCCGGCCAGCAGCGCCACCGCCGGGCCCTTGGCGTCGATCGCGCCCCGCCCGGTGAACCGCCGCCCGTCGAACCCCACCGGCTCCGGCCCGGCCACCGTGTCCAGGTGCACGTTGAACATCACCGTCGCCGCCCGGGGCAGCTCCGGCCCCAGCCGCAGCACCAGGCTCGGCTGGCACTCCAGGAACCCGGGCACCTCGTCCACGGCCTGACGCACCGTCAACGGCACGTCTTCGCCCGTCAGTTCGCCCAGCCCGGGCGCACCGCGGTACAGCTCCACCAGCCCGCGACCGGCCGCCGCCCGCGCGTACACGTCCAGCGCTTCGGGCAGCAGCGGCAGCGGCGCGCCGGGGCCGGTCTCCAGCGGGCCGGCGGTGGGCAGGCGCAGCAGTTCGAGCAGCAACTCCCGTTCGTCCGAAGAGAGTTCGGCCACCGGGCGCTCGCTCGCCGGGAGCCCGGCCGCCGCTTGCGCTTCGTCCGGCGCCTGCGGGCACTCCACCGTCCCGGCCCCGGACGCCAACGGCTCACCGGGCATCGGACACCGCCTCCTCCCGAGCTGCCCCCACGTCCGTGCCCACCGGTCGGGACACCGGGCGGGACGCCGGTCGGGACGCCGGAAGATCCAGCGCCAGGCCGCCCGGGACGAGGCGCCAGCCGGGGGAGTGCGGCAGCACCTCGCGCTCCACCAGGGCGGTCAACGCCCGCCCGGCGGCGACGAATCCGCTGTCGGTGCGGCCGTCCGCCGCCAGGCCCTCGTGCGGCCGGGTGGCCAGGTGCGGCTCCAGCGACCACACCCCGCGCCAGCCGCGTGCGGTCAACAGCCGCAGGGACTCGGCGAGTCGGGCGTCGCCGGCGCCGGGCAGCACGTACCGGGTGTCGGGGCCGCTGCCGACGGCGTCCTTGACGTGCACGTGGTCGACGTGTCCGGCGGTCCGGCGCAGCAGATCGAACCCGTCGTAGCCGTACGCGATCCCGTTGCCGGTGTCGTGCAGCAGGCGCAGTCCGGGGCTGTCCACCGAGGCGATCAGGTCGAGCGCCTTCTCGGCCGAACTCCCGGCCCAGCCCGCGCAGTTCTCGTGCAGAGCGAGCCGCCCGCCGCGGTGCGCACCGGCCGCGACGCCGCGCAGCCGGGCCAGCACCCGGCGGCGCCACTCGGGCTCCGGCAGGCCGGTGCCGTTGGGGTAGGACATCACCCGGATCCGGGTGGTGCCGAGCACCGCGGCGCGCAGGGCGAGCGCGTCGAGCTCCAGGTCCTCCCGGCGGTGGTCGCCGGTGATGTCGGAGGCCCAGTTGCCGACCCGGGAAGCGATGCCGCAGACCCGGACGCCCCGCCGGCGCAGGGTGCGGGCGAGGGCGGTGACCTGCCGGACCGGCAGATCGGCGATCCAGACGCCGTCCACCGTCCGCAACTCCAGCTCGTGCCAGCCGAGTTGCTCCAGCGCGTCGAGCTGTCCGGCCAGGTCGGGCGCGGCCTCGTCGCCGATCCCGCCGAACCGGACGGCCGCCCCGCCGGACCGGTCGGCCACCCCGCCGGACCGGTCGGCCGCCCCGCTGAACTGGCCAGCCGTCCCGCCGGACCGTTCGGCCGGCCGCCGGGCCACCGGCGTCCGGTTCGCCCGCCGCCGCCTGGTCCGGCCGCCCTTGCGGAGGGCGCTCACCGGCTCATCACCGCCCGCAGCACCCCGGCCGCGCCGCCCCCTGCCGCACCACCGGCTACGCCACCACTGCTGCCACCACCACCGTCACCATTACCACCGGCCGCGATCGCCTTGGCCCGGTCGAGCAGGCGCACCACCTCGGTGTTGACCGCCAGGTCGGGGTGCGCGCCGCGCCGCCCGCCGTCCGCCGCGTAGTACCCGTAGATGTGCTCCAGGAAGCCGCCCAGCGCGTCGTCGTGCAGCAGTTCGGTGCTCTCGCCGTCGCGGTCGATGACGGTCAGCCGGGCGTACGCGTCGGCCTCGCTGCCGGGGAAGTGGCCGATCAGGGTGCCGCGGGCGAGCTCCAGGGTGACCCGGCGCTCGCGGACCGGCGAGGTGAGGTCGGAGCGGATCCGGGTCCACGCGCCGCCGCGGTGCTGGAGGTTGAGCCAGGCGGTGCCGAGCCGGGGCAGCACCTGCCCGTCGACCACCATGTCGGTGCCGCCCGCGCCGGTCACCTCGCCGGGCCCGGCGAGGGCGAGGCAGAGGCCGAGCGAGTGCGGCAGCTCGATGTCGAAGGCGGTGGGGTGCCCGCCCCCGGCCAGCGAGCGGGAGAACCGCGGCTTGCGCTGGACGACGTGGATGGTGCGCAGCGGCCCGTACGCGTCCTGGGCGAGCAGCACGCGCAGCCGACCGGTGAGGCGGCTGCCCAGCCACTGGGCGACCACCGCCAGGTCCAGCCCGTACCGGTCGCGCAGCGCGAGCAACTCGTCCAGACCGCGGCTGTCGGCGGCCACCGGCTTCTCCAGCAGCACCCGCCGGTAGCCGAGCCGGCCGAGGGCGTCCAGGGCGGCGACCCGCTCGGTGGGCGGGGTGCACAGGTGGACGACGGTGTGCTCCGGGGCGAGCAGCCGGGGCGCCTCGGCGAGGGTGGTCGGACGCAGGTCGGCGGCCGCCCGGGGGCGCCGGTACGGGTCGACGGCGAGGATCGGCGCGGCGGCGAACAGGTGCGCGGTGCCGGGCGCGCCGCGCAGGCGGCGCAGCACCGGGAGGTGGAGTCCGTCTCCGGCCCGTCCCATTCCGACGAGTAAGGTCCCGAGTCCGTTCGGCATGGCGGGGTGTCATTCCTTCCGGGTCGCGGCGGTGCGGTCGGTGCCGCGGTCGGCGCTGCTTCGCCCGGTATTCAATCAGCACTTCGGCGGCAATCCGATCGGGCGTCAAATCGCTTTTCCGGCAGGCCATTCGAAGGAGTGAACCCGCTTGCCGGCCGGGGTGGACGGGGGTGCGGTCGGCATAGATTCGGGTGCCCGGCAGATTCGGGCACGGACCTTTCGATCCGCCTGATCCATACCATCCGATGAGGGCTTTATGGGTGCCACCACCTCCCCGGGCGTCTCCTTCTTCACCCAGGCCGAGACCTTCGAATCGCTCTGGCCCACCACCCGGCGCCACCTCGACGAACTCATGGACCGCGGCAAGTACTCGCACGGCCCGAAGGTCGAAGAACTCGAGGCCGCCCTCGCCGCCTGGACCGGCGCCCGGCACGTGATCGGCGTCAACAGCGGCACCGACGCCCTGGTCCTGCTGCTGCGCGCGGCCGGCCTGCGCCCCGGCGACGAGGTGATCGTCCCCGCCTACTCCTTCGTCGCCTCCGCGACCTCGGTGGTGCTGGCCGGCGGCCGCCCGGTCTTCGCCGACATCGACCCGGTCACGTACAGCCTCGACCCGGCGAGCGTCGAAGCCGTCCGCACCGACCGCACCCGGATGGTCATGCCGGTCCACCTGTTCCACCAACTCGCCGACCTGCGCGCCCTGCTGGCCGTCGCCGACCGGCACGGCCTGACCGTCGTCGAGGACAGCGCCGAGGCGTTCGGCATGCGCTGGGACGGCGTCCACGCCGGACTGCACGGCGCCGGCGGCGTGCTCTCCTTCTTCCCCACCAAGACCCTCGGCGCGATCGGCGACGCCGGCGCCGTCCTCACCGACGACCCCGCCCTCGCCGAAGCCGTCTCCGCGATGCGCCACCACGGCCGCACCGGCCGCACCCTGGACGACTTCCCCACCATCAACCGCCCCACCGAACTCCTCGGCACCAACAGCAAGATGGACGACATCCAGGCCGCCGTCCTGCTCGCCAAACTCGGCCGCGCCGACCAGGACATCGCCCGCCGCGCCACCCTCGCCGCCCGCTACACCGAACGCCTGACCGGCACCCCCGGCCTCACCCTGCCCACCGTCGTCGACCGCGGCGCCGCCACCGACCCCGTCTGGTACGTCTACCTGGTCGAGTCCGACCACCGCGACGCACTCGCCGACCACCTCGCCCGGCACGGCGTCCAGACCGAGACCTACTACCCGACGCCGCTGCACCTCCAGCCCTGCTTCGCCGAACTCGGCCACCGCCCGGGCGACTTCCCGCACGCCGAAGCCGCCTGCGGCCGCGCCCTCGCCCTCCCGCTCTACCCCGACCTCGCCGACCACCAACTGGACCTGGTCAGCGACCTGGTCCGCGACTTCCAGCACGGAAAGCAGCGCTGACCCGCCGATGACCACCACGACCGCCGCCACCACCATCCCGTTCTTCCCGCCCGACCTCTTCGAGGACGACCGAGACCTGCTGCTCGACACCGTCCGCGAGATCGCCACCGACCCCGCCCAGCGCTTCATCCTCGGCGAACGCACCGCCCGCTTCGAGGAGTTGCTGCGCACCGACCTCGGCGCCGGAGACGTCATCGCCTGCGGCAGCGGCACCACCGCCCTCACCCTGATCCTGCGCGCCATGGGCATCACCGCCGGCGACGAGGTGATCGTCCCGGCCTTCGGCTGCGCCCCGCTCGCCAACACCGTCCTCGGCGTCGGCGCCACCCCGGTCTTCGCCGACATCGACCCGCGCACCCTGGTCATGGACCCGGACGCGGCCGAGGCCCTGATCACCCCCCGCACCAAGGCCCTGATGCCCGCCCACATGTTCTCCGTGATGGCCGACATGCCACGCCTGCGCGCCCTCGCCACCCGGCACGGCCTCCGCCTGATCGAAGACTCCGCCGTTGCCCAGGGTGCCGTCCTGGACGGCCGCCCGGCCGGCACCTGGGGCGACGCCGGGGTCTTCTCCTTCGTCCAGGTGAAGTCCTTCGGCGGCCCCGGCGAAGGCGGCGTCGTCGTCACCTCCGACCCCGAACTCGCCCGCACCGTAAGGATGCTGCGCAACCACGGCCAGGACGGCACGCACCGCTTCCGCCACCACCTGGTCGGCCTCAACAGCCGCTTCGACGAGATCCTGGCCGCCTTCCAACTCCGCCGCCACCCCGGCCTGGCCGCCCGCCTCGCCCGCCGCGCCGAGATCGCCGCCCACTACACCCGGCACTTCACCCCCCTCGCCACCCGCGGCATCCTCCCGCCCCCGCCCGGCACCAACGGACGCTGCTACTACGTCTACACCCTGCTCGCCGAACGCCGCGACGACCTCCACCGCCACCTCGCCGCCCACCAGGTCGACGGCCACGTCTACTACCCCCAACCCCTGCCCCACCAGCCCGCGTTCGCCCACGCCGCCGCCCCCGGCGGCCACTGGCCGAACGCCGAACGGGCGGCCCGCCAGTGCCTCTCCCTGCCGGTCTACCCGCACCTGACGGACGCCGAGGTCGAGCGGATCACCACCGCGGTCCTCACCTTCCCGACCTGATCCCGCCGACGGGCGCCCCGCGAGCCACGGGGCGCCCCACCGGCCTTGCCGAGCTGCAACTGCCGCCCGCCCGGCGCTCTCAGCCCACCGCCCCCACCGTCCCCACCGTCCCCACTGCCTCCGTTCCCACCGCCTCCCGCCCGGCCGCCGCCGCCAGCTCCGCGATCACCCGCCGGTCCGGCTTCCCCGACGCCCCCACCGGCAGCTGCTCCAGCAGCACCAGCCGCTCCGGCAGCTTGTACCGCTCCAGGCCGCACAACTCGGCCAGGAACACCGTCAGTTCGCCGAGCACCAGCCCGTCCCCGCGCGGCACCGCGCAGACGCACATCCGTTCACCGAGGTCCGGGTCCGGCACCGGCACGCACACCGCCTCCACCACCTCCGGGTGCCCCTCCAGTAGCCGTTCCACCTCCGCCGTGGAGATCGACACCCCGCCCCGGTTCACCGTCTGCTTGATCCGGGCCAGCACCCGCAGCGAACCGTCCGGCTCCAGCACCCCCCGGTCGCCCGAGCGGACCCAGCCCCCGTCGACCCGCAGCCGGGCGTCCAACTCGGGCTCCCCGACGTGGCACAGCGGCGTCATCGGCCCGCGCGCCTGCAACTCGCCCGGTACTCCCGCCGGCACCGGCCGCCCGTCCGGCCCGCACACCCGGAACTCCGCCACCGCCGGATCCGGCCGGCCCACCCGCAGCACGTCACCGTCCGGATCCGTCCACCGAGCATGGCAGTTGAGCCCGTCGCTGGCCCCGTACACGTTCACCACCGGGCACCCGAACCGCCGCAGGGCCGCGCCCAGCACCGCCGGAGACAGCGCCGCCGCACTCGACACCACCGCCTGCAACGAGGACAAGTCTTCACCCGGCACCGGCAGTTGCTCCGCCATCCGGCGCAACATGGTCGGCACCGCCGCCAGGTGGGTCGGCCGCCACCGCCCCACGGCCGCCAGCGCCTCCGCCGGATCGAACCGGTCCCCGCCCGGCAGCAGCACGGTCGCCCCGCACCGCACCAGCGCCACCACCGCCAGCGAACCGTACGCCGTTGCCGGGCTCACCAGCAGCAGCACCCGCGGCGGCGCACCGTCCACCGTCCCCAACACCCGCTCCACATACCGCCCGCGCCCCCCGGCCAGTGCATTGTGCGAGTACGCGATCAGCTTCGGCACGGCCTCCGAACCCGAGGACAGCAGGATCCGGGCCGGCGCCTCCGCGTCCACCACCGCCGGGGCCCACCCCGCCTGCTCCGGCCACGGCTCCGCCCCCAGCACCACCACCTCGTGCAGATCCGGCAACTCCGGCCGCAACCCGTCCACCAGCGCCTTCCACTCCGGCACCGTCACCACCGCATCCACCCGCGCCGTCCCCCACACCGCCAGCAGGTCCCGCCGCCCGTGCCCCGGCGTGCACGGCAACACCACCGCCCCCAGCGCCGCCACCGCCAGATCCACCGCCAACGCCCGCCGATCGGCCGGCACCTTCACCCCCACCACCGACCCCGGCCGCACCCCCCGCGCCGCCAACCCGGCCGCCAACCCCCGTACCTGCCGCCCGAGTTCCGCGTACGAGAGCTCCCCGCCCCCGTCGACCACCGCCACCCGCCCGCCGTGCGCCGCCACCCGCTCCTCGAACAACTCGTACAGCCCCCGCCCCGGACACCAC
>NZ_JOGH01000145.1:0-13967 GCF_000721345.1 Kitasatospora sp. NRRL B-11411
GGGGGCGGGGCGGGGGGTCTGGTGCCAGGCGGCGATGTAGGGGGCGGGGACGGGGAAGAGGCGGTCGAAGCGGCGCAGCAGGTCGAGGTAGACGCGGGGGAACTCGGCGCGGGCGGCGGCGTCGAGGGTGGTGAGGTCGGCGGTGCGGCGGTTGGGGTAGAGGTGGACCTCGTAGGGCCAGCGGGCGGCGAACGGGACGAAGGCGGTCCAGTGCTCGCCGGCCAGGACGACCCGGGAGTCGGGCTTGCCGGCGGTGGCGCGTTCGGCGGCGAGGACGTCGTCGTAGAGGTTGCGGCCGGTGGCGGCGAGGTGGGCGGCGGCGCGGTCGAGGGCGAGGGCGGTGCGCGGGGTGGTGAACGGGAAGGCGTAGATCTGGCCGTGCGGGTGGCCGAGGGTGACGCCGATGTCGGCGCCGCGGTTCTCGAAGCAGTAGACCTGGCGGACGCCGGGGCGGGCGTACAGCTCGGCGGTGCGGTCGGTCCAGGCGTCCAGGACGAGGCGGGCGCGTTCTTCGGTGAGGTCGGCGAAGGCGGCGTCGTGGTCGGAGGTGAAGCAGACCACCTCGCAGCGGCCGGTGCCGGGGGTGAGCGCGTAGGGGCCGTCGGACCAGGGGGCGACGTGGGCGGTGGAGGAGTCGGCGAGGGACGGGAAGCGGTTCTCGAAGACCGCGACCTGGTAGTCGGCGGCCGGGATCTCGCTGAGCCGGCCGTCCCGGGACGGGCAGAGCGGGCACTCGTCGGCCGGCGGGTGGTAGGTGCGGCCCTGGCGGTGCGCGGCGATGGTGACCGCGTCGCCGGTGAGCGGGTCGATCCGGACCTCGGAGGCGCTCGCGGCCGGTTCCAGCGGGCGCCGGTCGACGGCGTCGCGGGGGGTGGGCGCGGCGTCGTAGTAGATCAGTTCGCGGCCGTCGGCCAGTTCGGTCACCGTCTTGTGCACGGCGGCACACTCCTCATGGTTCACGTCGCGGCTCGGGGCAGGGCGGGCTGGGTGAGCCGACACAACGAACATCTTCGAACAGAGGGCATCACAATGCAACACCCCTCCGGTCCGACGGACCGGAGGGGTGGTGGCGCGGGGAGGCCGAACGGGCCTCGGCGGGGCCGATCAGGCCTTGACGGGGCCGATCAGGCCTTGACGGGGCCGATCAGGCCTTGGCGAGGACGTCGCCGACCAGCTCGCGGGCCTCGGACTGGACCTGGGCGAGGTGCTGTTCGCCGTGGAAGCTCTCGGCGTAGATCTTGTAGACGTCCTCGGTGCCGGAGGGGCGGGCGGCGAACCAGGCGTTCTCGGTGGTGACCTTGAGGCCGCCGATCGCGGCGCCGTTGCCGGGGGCGTGGGTGAGGACGGCGGTGATCGGCTCGCCGGCCAGGGTGTCGGCGGTGACCTGGGAGGCGTCCAGCGCGGCCAGGGCGGCCTTCTGCGCGCGGTCGGCGGGGGCGTCGACCCGGGCGTAGACCGGGTCGCCGTGCCGGGCGACCAGCTCGCGGTGCAGCGCGGAGGGGGTGCTGCCGGTGACGGCGGTGATCTCGGAGGCGAGCAGGGCCAGCAGGATGCCGTCCTTGTCGGTGGTCCACGGCGAGCCGTCGCGGCGCAGGAAGGACGCGCCGGCGGACTCCTCGCCGCCGAACGCGACGCTGCCGTTCAGCAGCCCGTCGACGAACCACTTGAAGCCGACCGGGACTTCGAGCAGCTCGCGGCCGAGCCCGGCGACCACCCGGTCGATCAGCGAGGAGGACACCAGGGTCTTGCCGACCGCCGCCGTCGCGGGCCAGCCCTCGCGGTGCCGGTACAGGTAGTCGATGGCGACGGCCAGGTAGTGGTTGGGGTTCATCAGCCCGCCGTCGGGGGTGACGATGCCGTGCCGGTCGGCGTCCGCGTCGTTGCCGGTGGCCAGCGCGTAGGCGTCGCGCTTGTCGATCAGCGAGGCCATCGCGTACGGGGAGGAGCAGTCCATCCGGATCTTGCCGTCCCAGTCCAGCGTCATGAAGCGCCAGGTCGGGTCGGTGAGCGGGTTGACCACGGTGAGGTCGAGGCGGTGGGTCTCGGCGATCCGGCCCCAGTAGGCGACCGAGGCGCCGCCGAGCGGGTCGGCGCCGATCCGCAGGCCGGCGTCCCGGACGGCGTCCAGGTTGAGGACGGCGGGCAGGTCGTCGACGTACGCGCCGAGGAAGTCGTAGCGGCCGGTGGTGTCCGCGGCCAGCGCCCGGGCGTACGGGACGCGGCGCACGCCGTCCAGGCCGGCCGCGAGCAGGGCGTTGGCGCGGCGCTCGATCCAGCCGGTGGCGGTGGAGTCGGCCGGGCCGCCGTGCGGCGGGTTGTACTTGAAGCCGCCGTCGGCGGGCGGGTTGTGCGAGGGCGTCACCACGATGCCGTCGGCGAGCGCGGCGGGGCGGGTGCGGTTGTGGGTGAGGATCGCGTGCGAGACGGCCGGGGTCGGCGTGTAGCCGTCCGCGGTGTCCAGCAGCACGGTGACGCCGTTGGCGGCCAGCACCTCCAGCGTGGTGGCGCGGGCCGGCTCGGACAGCGCGTGGGTGTCGATGCCGAGGAACAGCGGGCCGGTGGTGCCCTGCTCGGCCCGGTAGTCGCAGATCGCCTGCGCGGTGGCGGCGATGTGGTCCTCGTTGAAGGCGGTGCGCAGCGACGAGCCCCGGTGGCCGGAGGTGCCGAACGCGACCCGCTGGCCGACGTCCTCCGGATCGGGGTGCAGCGCGTAGTAGTCCGTCACCAGGCGGGCGACGTCGATCAGGTCCTGCGGCTGGGCCGGCTGGCCGGCCCGTGCGTGCACCATCGTGGTTCTTCCCCTCGGTCGGTACGGCAAGGATGCCCGTCGACCATCATGCGGGCCACACCGCCCCGGCGGTGGGAACGCCGGGGAGCGCGCGGGCGGCGGGACGCCGGCCGGGGCCTGAACCCCCGCCCGGACGGGGCGGCCCCTCCCCCGTTCACCGACGGCGGGCCAACTCCCGCCACCGCCACGGCGTCAGCCACCACGCCGCCGCGCCGAGGGCGAGTGCCGCGGCAGCCAGCAGCCAGCAGGGCGTGCTGTGCCAGCCCTGCCAGGGCCAGTTCCACCAACGCACCGCACCGGCCGCGTCCCAGCCCAGGTAGCTGAGCGGAAAGAGCGTCACGACCGGGAGCACCCAGACCTGTTGGCGGCCCCACAGCCGCCCGGACAGGACCGCGAGCCCCCACCAGATCAGCAGGGCCCGCCCCACCGCGACCGCGCTCGCCGGGCCCGCGACGACCGCCTCCGCGCCACCGGCCAGGCCCACCGCGCACGCCCCGGCAGCCAGCAGCTGGACGCGTTCGGCCCGCCGCAGCCGGGGGCCGCCCGCCGCCTCCCAGCCGTGCATGCCGCTGTGCAGCGACCCCGCCGCCAACGCGGCCCACGCCACGGCCAGCACCATCCGCAGCCGCAGCGTGCTGTCGCCGCCGTGGCCGCCGGGCAGCACGACCGCGACCGAGCCGAACCAGAGCTGGATCCCCGTCAGCGCCACCGCCCCGGCCGCCGCCCACCCGAGGCGGCGGGGCCGCGCGTACAGCGCCGCGTGTGACGCCGTCACCGGTTCAGCCACAGTCGCCGCCGTGCGGCAACCGCTGGTCCACCCAGGCGAGTTGGACGTCCTCGGGCTGGGCGACCAGCCGGCCGATCGCCGCCTGGTCCACCCCGGGCGGCCCGCCGTGGACGCTCGCCGGGACGCCGCCGCCCGCGACCCGGGCGATCAGCCAGGAGATCAGCTCCCAGTGCCCGCGCTCGGCGTCCCGGCAGGACGGCGGGATCGTGGCCTCGGCGGTCAGGATGCCGATGCTCGTCGCCGCCTCCCAGGTCTCGCCCTCCCGGAGGTAGAACCCGTTCCCGGAGTCGAGCGGCTTCCCGTCCAGGCCCTCCTCCAGGAACCGGGCCGGTACCTTGAACCGTCCCGCGGGCAGGGCCGCCACCCGGTCCGCCATCGCCTGCAGCGCGGGCAGGTACTGCCGGCTCTCCGGCCACACGCAGATCACCGGCGTCCCGGTGGTGCACAGCGGGCGGGCCGGCACCGGCCGCTGCACCAGCAGCGGCCCGGCGAGCGCCCACAGCGCCACCGCTCCGGCCAACGCCAGCACTGCGCCGACCGTGCCGAACGGGCGGCGGCGCCACTCCGGCCCGTACCCGCCGATCCGCACCTGCCGACCGGCGGCCACCGCGAGCCCGGCCAGCGCCAGCGCGGTGGCGGCCCGGGCGAGCAGCGGCCAGGGCGCGACCGTCCGGCTGGGGTACCCGGCCAGCACGGCGAGGCCGACGCCCGTTTCGGTGCCCTGCGGCACGAACCCGAACAGGCCGAGGAACACCAGGCATCCCAGCGTGCACACCACCGGTACCGCGAGCCGCGACCGCGTCCCGCGCCCCGCCAGGTGCCCCAGGGCCGTGCACCCGGTGATCAGCACCGCGCCCAGCAGCACGTAGCCGGGCCACCGGAAGGCCGGCCCGCCGTCCGGCACGGTCACCGCGGCCGCGGCCACCACCCCGACCGCGTACGCCGCCAGGCCGTACGTCAGCGCCGCCGCGAACTGCGCGGCTTCGATCCGCCACCCCGGTCGGGCCGCCGCGAACCCGGCCGGCACCCCGGCGCGGCGGTGGGAGGCCGCGGCCCAGGCCGCCGCGCCCGCCATCGCCGGGCCGAGGTAGAACGCCGGGATCTGCGCCGCCGCGCTCGCCTGCGACCACACGCCGATCCAGGACCGGCTGCGCCCGAACAACACCAGCAGCACCACCGCCACCAGCACCGGGAACACCCACCGCAGCGGCGAACGCCGCAGCTCCGTCCGGTACGCCCAGTTCATCGGCGCACCGCCGGCCGCCCGTCGAGGGCCCGCATGTAGCCGCGCTCCAGCGGGGTGTCGCCGGGGTCACTCTCCCGGGCCAGGGCGGCCAACTCCTCGGCGGTGCCCAGGAAGACGACCCGTCCCTCGTTCATCACCGCGACCTGGTCGCACACCGCGGCGACGTCCTCGACCAGGTGGGTGCTGAGCACCACCGCCGTCCCGCGCAGCGAACGGACCAGGGCGCGGAACTCCAGCCGCTGCGCCGGGTCCAGGCCGACGGTCGGCTCGTCCAGCAGCACCAGCCGGGGCTCGCCGACCAGCGCGGCGGCGATCCCGGCCCGGCGCAGCATGCCGCCGGACAGCGACTTCATCCGGGTCCGGGCCCGCTCGGCGAGTCCGACCGCCTCGACGGCCCGCCGGGCGGTGTCGGCGGCCTGTCCGGCGGGCACCTCGCGCAGCCAGGCGCAGTACCGGACGAACTCCTCCACCGTGTAGCCGGGGTGGTGGCCGAAGTCCTGCGGCAGGAAGCCGATCCGCCGCCGCGCGAGCCGCGCCGACCGCTCCGAGCCGATCCGCTCGCCGCACACCTCCAGCGCCCCGCCGAGCGGCGGCGCGACGGTGGCCAGCGTCCGCAGCAGGGTGCTCTTCCCCGCGCCGTTCGGCCCGAGCAGGCCCAGCACGCCCTCCCCGACCGCCAGGTCCAGCCCGTCGATCACCGTCCGGCCCCGATACCCCTGCACCAGACCAGCCACCCGCACTACCGGCTCCACGCCACGCCTTCCGGTCCGGGCCGTGCGGCGGCGCGCCGGTGCCGTCCCAGCCCGAGCAGCAGTCGTCGAGGGGCGCGCTCCGAGCGGCGCGCCGGCGGGCGGCCAGGTGTCCGGCACGGCCGCCGTGTCGGGAGCCTTCCGTACACCTCCGGTTCGGGCAAGGGCGGTCGGCGGCGGCCCGGGCCCGTTTCCTCCCGAAATCCGGCCCGCCGGCGCCGCCGGAGGTGACGGTGCGTCACCCGGGGCGGCGCTGCTCCGGCGTTCGGCCCGGTCGGTGACTGCGGAGCGCGATGTCACAGTCACGCAACAGACGCGCCCCGGCCGGGGGCGGGGCGGCTACTTCTTGCGGCCGCCGCCGTTGCCGCCGCGCTTGGGCTGGGCGGTGCGGCCGCCGGCGGTGCGCTGGCCCGGCTTGGGCCTGCCGGTGCGCTGCTGGGACTGGGACTGGCCCTTGGGCTGCGGGCGGGCGGGCTTCTTGGCGGACGGGCGGCGCTGCTCCTCGGCGGCGGCGGTGCGGCCGCGGGAGCTGTTGGCGGTGCGGCCGCGGACGATGCCGATGAACTCCTCGACCAGGTCGGTGGTGGCGTCCTCCGGCCAGGCGAGGGCGACCTGGGACTGCGGGGCGTCGACCAGGGTGCGGTAGGTGAGGTCGCGGCGGTGGTGCAGCCGGGCGAGGGACTGCGGGACGGCCAGCACGCCGACGTTGGCGGCGACCAGTTCGATCGCGTCGCCGGTGGTGGCGGGGCGTTCGAAGGCCGGGCGGCCGGGCAGTTCGGGCCAGTCGAGGGTGTCGTCCTGCGGGTGGAAGACGACCTCCTCGGCGAGGTCGGCGGCGGTGACCTCCTCGGCGGCGGCCAGCCAGTGGTCCTTGGGGAAGACCACCACGGTGGTCTCGGTGTACAGCGGGATGGCGCTGAGCACTGTCCGGTCCACCGGCAGCCGGACCAGGCCGGCGTCCGCCCCGCCGGACAGCAGCAGGGCGCGGCCGTCGGCGGGGGCGTGCTGGAGCAGTTCGACCGGGACGTCCGGGAGCCGCTCCTCCCACACCCGCAGCCACTTGGTGGGCGTCACCCCCGGCACGTACACCAGGCGGAAGGGGGCGGGGGACTGCTCGGGCTGCTCGGTCTCGGTCACGGGTTCCAGGCTAGCGGGCCGCGGGGCGGGGTCGGCCCGGCGGCGGGCGGTGGCGGGGAGGTGGCGGGGGCGGCCGTGACCTGGGCAGGGGTGCGTTCCCTATACCCTTGTCGCATGACTACGCCCAAGCCCAAGACCTCCCAGACCATGAAGCCCGCGACCGCGGCCAAGAAGCTGGGGATCTACCTGGCGGCGACCCCCGCCGAGTTCCAGGCGGGCGTCGTCTCCCGCGACGAGCTCAACGCGATGCAGGCCGAGCCCCCGCAGTGGCTGGTCGACCTGCGCCGCAACGGTCCGCACCCGCGCCAGGTGGTGGCGGCCCGGCTCGGCGTCTCGGTCACCGGCCTCGGCCGCGCCGGGATCTCCGAGGCGCTGACCACCGAGCAGATCGACGCGCTGCGCGAGGAGGACCCGGAGTGGCTGCGCCGCGAGCGCGCCACCCAGGCCGAGGTGCGCAAGGAGGCGCAGCGGGTGAAGGACGCGGAGGCGAAGGCCGCGTCGGTGAAGGCCGCCCGGGAGGCGGGCCGGGCCGCGCACAAGTCCGGCCGGAAGTAGCACGGTCCGGAGGAGCGCGCCCGGAAGCAGCACGGTCCGGAGGAGCACGGTCGGAAGCAGTGCGGTCGGAAGTAGCACGATCCGATCGTTTCTGGGCCGTTTCCGCGCGGCGACACCCGTTCGGATGATGTGCGCACGACATGAACGGCTTTGCGGCGTACGGGAGCTGACGATCCGTCAGCATGGCGGGCATGACGTCGCTACGCCGTTCCGGCACCGCCGCACTCGTCGCCTGCGCGGCCCTGCTGCTGCCGCTCGCTCCCACTGCCCAAGCCGCCGACCGGGCCGGCTCCCGTCCGACCGAGGCCGCCGTCGCCGGCCTGCTGGACGGGATCCGGCAGGACCCGGCACGGCTGGACGCCTTCCTGCGGGCCATGCCCAAGGGCGGTGATCTGCACAACCACCTGTCCGGCGCGGTCACCACCGAACTGCTGATCAAGCTGGCCGCGCAGGACGACCTGTGCATCGACTCGGTGACCTTCACCTCGGCCACCGGCCCCTGCCAGGGCACCCTGCGCCCGGCCCAGGACGCGCTGGCCGAGGGCGAGTTCCGCACCCAGGTGATCCGGGCCTGGTCGATGCAGGACTTCACCCCCGGCGCGGAGTCCGGCCACGACCACTTCTTCGCCACCTTCGGCAAGTTCGGCGAGGCCAGCTGGCGCCACCCCGGCACGATGATCGCCGAGGTCACCGACACCATGGCCGCCCAGCACCAGAGCTACCTGGAGACCATGCTGACCCCGGCCTCCGGCGGGGTCGCCGCGCTGGCCGCCAAGGTCGGCTTCGACCCGGACCTCGCGGCGCTGCGCCAGAAGCTGCTGGCCGACGGCCAGATGCAGGCCCTGGTGGACAGCGCCCGCGCGGACCTGGACACCGCGATGGCCGAGTACCAGACCACCGAGCAGTGCGGCACCCCGCAGGCCCGGCCCGGCTGTTCGGTGACGGTGCGGATCCAGTCCCAGGCCTCCCGCGCCTCCACCCCGGCCCGGGTCTTCGCCCAGTTGCTGATCGGCATGGAACTCGCTTCCCAGGACGACCGGTTCGTCGCGGTGAACCTGGTCCAACCGGAGGACTACCAGTCCTCGCTGGACAACTACCAGCTCGAAATGCAGATGCTGGACTTCCTGCGCCCGCTCTACCCGAAGGCCCACATCAGCCTGCACGCGGGCGAGTTGGTGCCCGGTCTGGTCAAGCCGGAGGACCTGACCTTCCACATCCGGCAGGCCGTGCTGACCGGCCACGCCGAGCGGATCGGCCACGGCGTGGACGTCACCCACGAGGACGACGCGGCGGACCTGCTGCGCACCCTGGCCGAGCGCAAGGTGCTGGTCGAGGTGCCGCTGACCTCCAACGCGCAGATCCTCCAGGTGCAGGGGCAGCAGCACCCGTTCCCGCTGTACCGCAAGTACGGGGTGCCGACCGCGCTGGCCACCGACGACCCGGGCGTGGAGCGGATCGACATCACCCACGAGTACGTCCGCGCGGCGCAGACCTACCGGCTGAGCTACCAGGACCTGAAGGACCTGGCGCGCAACTCGCTGGAGTACGGCTTCGTCTCCGGCCGGAGCCTGTGGCGCGACCGGGACGGGTTCAAGCCGGTGCCGGAGTGCCAGGGCCGGGCCCTCGGGTCGGAGAACCCGACGCCGAAGTGCGCGGCGCTGCTGGCCTCCAGCCCGAAGGCGGCGCTGGAGTGGAAGCAGGAGGGGGCGTTCCGCACCTTCGAGACCTCGGTGCTGAACGTGAAGTAGTGCGTGGAGCAGGTGTGTTGACGGCCCGTCGGGGGTGCTCCCCCGGCGGGCCGCCGGTGTGCGGGGCGGTCGGTGGTGTCAGTGGCGGGTGAGGTGGGCGCGCAGTTCGGTGAGGGGCTGGGCGGCGTCCTCGGCGTCGGCGGCGCGGAACTCGGCGACGGCGGCGTCCAGCCGGGCCAGCGCGGCGTCCCGGCGGTCGAGGCGGTTGGCCTCCAGGATGGCGGCGACCCGGATCGACTCGGCCCGGCCGTGCTGGGCGCCGGGGCCGTAGGCGGCGAACGCAGCGATGGCGAGTTCCATCTCGGCGAGGGCCTCCTCGTCGCGGCGCAGGGCGCTCAGGGTGCGGGCCCGGGTGTCGTGCAGGGTGCCGTCGGGGCAGCCGCTGGAGAAGTCCTGGCCCTCGCGTTCGGCGGTGCGGGCCACTTCGGCGGCCTCGTCGAGCCGGGCCAGGGCCTGGTCGGCGGCCTCGGGGTGGTCGGGGCCGTGCCGGTCGGCGGTGTGCCGGGCCTGGCGCAGCAGCATGTCGAAGACCGCGTCGGCGTGCGGGGCGGTGCGGTGGCTGTCCAGGGCGCGCTGCCGGGCGAGGTCGGCGGCGGGCCACTGCTCGGCGGCGGCCAGGGCGGCGGCGGCCTCGGCGGCGACCATGGTGAGGATGTGCCGCTCCTCGAACCCGGCGACCTGGTCGGCGAGCAGCAGGTACTCCTCGGCGGCGGCCCGGGGTTCGTCGAGTTCGCGCAGGCCGCGGGCCAGGTTGAGCCGGGCCTGGGCCTGTTCGCGGACGTCGAGTTCGGTGAACGCCGGTTCCAGCAGCACGGATTCGAGGACGGCGACGCCGTCGTCGGCGCGGCCGGAGCCGCACAGCACCTGGCCGAGCATGATCCGCGCGGAGGCCGCGTCGTCGGCGTCGCCGTTGCGGTCGTAGCGGGCGGCGGCCTCGGTGAACGCCCTGGCCGCCTCGGCGAGGCGGTCCAGGCCGAGGTAGGTGCGGGCGAGGCCGTCGTGCACCCGGGCGGTGCCGGCCGAGCGGTCGCCGTACTGGGCGGCGGTCTCGGCGGCCTGCCGCAGGAAGCGTTCGGCGGCCGTCAAGTCGCCGGTGTACATGGCGAGTTCGCCGCGCTGGCCGTACACCTGGGCGAGCCGCCAGGGGGCGCCGGCCCGGTCGACCAGCTGTTCGGCCTCGGTGATCAGCCGGTCGGCGGCGGCGAAGGCGTCGCTCTCGTCCCGGTGGCGGTCGGCCAGGAAGCGGGCCCGGGCGCCGAGCAGCCGGGCGTTGGCCTGGCGGTGCGGGAAGCCGTGGCGTTCGGCCTCGGTGTACAGCCGCTCCAGGGTGGCCTCGGCCTCGGCGAGGGCGGCCGGGTCCGGCCCGGGGCCGTCCGGGCCGCCCGCCTCGGCGGTGGCCTCGAAGAGCGCCCGCAGTTCGGCGTTGGCCTGCAGTTGCAGGACGGCGACCAGTTCGCGGCCGCCGTACGGGGTGCCGTCCTCGGCCAACTCGGCCAGCCGGCCGCAGAGTTCGCGGATCGCGGGGAGGTCGCCGGGGTGGTCGTCGGTGGGGCCGGCCAGCCGGGCCCGGCAGCCGAGGGCCCGGGCGGTCAGCCCGGCCTGCTCGAACAGGGCGGCGGCCGAGGTGTAGAGGGCGGTGGCCTCCTGGTCGGAGGTGTGGCTCTCGAAGGCGCGTTCCAGGGCGAGTTCGGCCCGGAGCTGGGCGAGCGAGCCGAGGCCGGACTGTTCGGCGTCCTCCGGGTGCCGGTGGTCGGGGGCCTCGATCAGGGCGCCGATCCGGTTCCAGTGCAGGATCGCGTCGGGGTGGTTGGTGGTGCTCAACTCGCGGGCCTTCTCCACGAGTTCGGCCAGGTCGGCGGGGGCGGCCGGGGTCGCGGCGGGGGCGGGCGCGGGCTGCGGGGCGGCCGGTGCGGGGCCGGTGGCGCGCAGGCCGAGCGGCAGCGGTTCGGCGAACAGCGGGGTGCGGGCCAGCCGGGCCCGGCGGGCGTCGCCGACCGCGGCGGTGCCGTTGCGGGCGTCGTAGCGGGCGGCCAGCGCGTCGCCCTCGGTGCGCAGTTCGGCGAGCAGGGCGGCGGCGGTGCGGTGCGCGCCGGGCGGGCCGGCCACCGGGACGTCGCCGTGGCCGTCCTCGACCAGCCGGGCGAGCAGCAGGTGGGCGCCGGTGAGGAAGTGCAGCCGGGAGAGCGGGTCGCCGTGCCGGTCGAACAGGTCGCGGTTCTCGGCCAGGATCTCCAGGCCGCGCGGCTCGTTGCGGGTGAGCGCGCAGAACTCCAGGTGCAGGCCGACCGCCTCGGCGGCGGCCGGGCGGCCGCGGGCCCACCGGTAGCCGGTCAGGTGCGCGGAGCGGGCCTCGTCGAGCCGGCCGGTGCGCAGCAGCGGCAGCAGGGCGAGGGCCCGGCTGGTGTGCGGCTCCTCGGAGCAGGAGCGCTCGCCGGAGAACACCGGCTGCCAGATCTCCAGGGCCCGTTCGTCCTCGCCGCGGGCGACGAAGTGCCGGGCCTGCTCGCGCAGTTCGCAGGCGTGGCAGTCGCTGTAGCGGGAGCGCCAGCGGCCGGCCCACAGTTCGAAGGCGTCCTGGACGCCCTCGCCGGTGTGGGCGGCGAGCCGGTACTGCTGGGCGTAGTAGGGCTGCAGGTCGTGGCCGCGCTCCAGGTAGTGGCGGCGCAGTTCGCCGTGCCAGCGGCGGACCGCCTCCAGCGGGACGTCGGGGACGCTCAGCAGCGCGGTGGCGACCCACTTGTAGCGCCAGTCGGTGGCGTGGTTCTCCCAGTCGCCGAAGCTGTCGGGGTGCTCGGTGCGGAGCTTGGCGATCCGGGCGAACACCACGGGCAGTTTGCGCCGCTCGGCGTCGTACTCGTACGCCTCGGTGAGTTCGAGCAGGGCGAAGGCGAGCAGCTCGGGGTCGTCGAACTGCTCGGCGGCGTCGACGAGTTCCTCGGCGGTGACGGTGCGGGTGCGGCCGTGGGGCAGTTCGTCGTTGGCGCGCAGGGCGGCGCGGACGGCGTCGATGGTGTCGAGCATCACGGCTCCTGGTGCGGCGTGGTCGGGCCGGTCTCCCCGGCGGGGGCTGCGGGGGCGGGCTCGTGGCCGAGCATGGCGTGGTCGAGCAGGGAGAGGAAGGAGCGGTTCAGCAGCGCGGACTCACTGGCCTTGAGCGGGCGCCGGGCGAGCAGCAGGGCCTGGCCGTAGAGCGCCTCGACGGTGGTGACGGCGAGGTCGCGGTGCCGGATCGCGGCGGCCCGGCGCACCAGCGGGTTGAGGTGGTTGAGCACGAGTTGGGCGCGGGGCGCGGAGCTGCCCAGCGAGCCGAGGATGTCGGCCCACAACCCGTCGGCCTGGTCGGCGAGTCGGGTGCGGGTGCGCTCGTGCCGGGCTTCGCGGTCGTCGAGCAGCAGGGCGGGGGCGCTGCTGGGGTGGAAGGTGCGCAGCGCGACGTCGCAGTCGAACCGGCCGAGGACCTCGCGGGCGGTGGCGAGGAACGCGGCGGCGGCGAGTTCGGTGGCCGGGTCGACGTTGTCGAGGTGCGCGGTGACGGTGGCCGGGTCGAGGTCGGCGACGGTGGTGCCGGTGCGGATCTCGGGGAGGCGGTGCACCAGGTCGCGGTCGTAGGTGTAGCCGCCGTTGATGACGCCGAGGCCCGCGGCGCCGGCGATCGGGGCGACCTGGCGGAATTCCTCGACGGTGCGGGTGACCAGCACGACCGGGTGGGCGCGGGCGAACTCGTCGAGCGTGACGTTGCCGTCGGTGGTCTCGAACGGCAGCCAGGGCAGCAGCATCCGCAGCAGCTGGTCGTCGTGCCGGGCCAGCGACTTGACGGCCAGGTGGTGCACGGACAGGAAGCGGTGCAGCAGGCCGGGGTCGCTGGCGGACAGGTCGGTCAGCCAGTCGCGGATCCGCAGGCCGAGCGCGTCGCGGACGGCGGCCAGCGTCTCGTCGGCGTACAGCGCCTCGCGGGAGGCGGTGGGGCGCAGCCGTTCGGCGTCGACCACGCAGCGCACGAAGAACGCCCACTCGGGGAGCAGTTCGTCGGCCTGGTCGGAGAGCAGCATGCCCTTGAGGTGCACCCGGTGCCCGGCCCGGCGGGACGGCGGGACGGCCTCGGGCAGCACGTAGGCGACGCCGTTGAGGCCGACCAGCGGCAGGTCCAGGTCGATGGTGTCGAGCGGGGTGAAGTCGAAGGTGTCGCGGCAGTGCTCGGTGAGCGCCTCGCGCCGGGCGGCCGGGTTGTCGTGGCGGGCGGCCCAGGGCGCGGGGGTCCGGTTGATCCGGGTGGGGTGCCCGGCGGCGTCGACCACGGTGACCTCGTGGCGCAGCAGGCTGCCGTAGTGGCGGGCGAGTTCGAGGACCCGGCCGGGCGCGGTCCACTCCTCGGCGTCGGGGCGCGGGGTGAGGGTGACGGTGGTGCCGGGCTCGGGGCGGGCGTCGGCGGGCAGGGTGGTGATGGTGTAGCGGCCGTCGGAGCGGCCGCGCCACTCGACCACCGGGGCGTCGGGGGTGCGGGCGGAGCGGGTGGTGACGGTGATCTCGTCGGCGACCACGAAGCAGGCCAGCAGGCCGATGCCGAACTGGCCGATGAACTCGCTCCGGGCGTCGGCGAGTTGCCCGGCGTCCAGGTCTCCTTCGGCGGTCCGCTTGGAGCTGCGGCCGATGGTGGCGAGGAAGGTGTGCACGTCGGCCTCGGTGAGGCCGACGCCGGTGTCGGAGACCGAGAAGACCTCGCCGGTGGTGACGGTGATCGCGGCGGGCGCGGCCGGGTCGAGGGCCTGCCGGGCGGTGATCGCGTCGACCGCGTTCTGCAGCAGTTCGCGCAGGTAGACGCGGGGGCTGGAGTACAGGTGGTGGGAGAGCAGGTCGACCAGGCCGCGCAGGTCCACCTGGAAGGTGTGCGCGCTGGGGTCGTTCGGGGTCACCGGGCTGGTCCTTCGGCTGGTTCGGGCGGGCGGGGACGGGGCGGCGC
>NZ_JOGH01000146.1:0-13736 GCF_000721345.1 Kitasatospora sp. NRRL B-11411
GTGCGGGTGGAGGGGGGTCGGCGGGTGGAGGGGAGGTTCACGCCTCGGCTCCTTCCTGGCGGTGCATCCGCCGCAGGGTGGTGACGAGCGCGGCGAGCAGGATCAGCACGGTGAGCGTGGAGGCCGCGGAGCCGAGGTCGTACTTGTGCAGGTTCTGGGCGATCTGGAAGGCGTAGACCGGCAGGGTGGTGGTGGCGCCGTTCGGGCCGCCCTGGCTGACCACCCAGATCTGGGCGAAGCACTTGAAGGTCCAGATCACTTCGAGCGAGGTGACCAGGGCGAACAGCGGCCGCAGCACGGGGACGGTGACCAGGCGGAAGGTCTGCCAGGCCCCGGCGCCGTCGATCCGGGCGGATTCGTAGAGCTCGGCGGGGATGGTGGTGAGTCCGCCGTACAGGGTGAGTGCGGCGAACGGGACGGACTGCCAGACCACCAGCAGGACCAGGACGGTGAAGGTGGCGCCGGAGTGGGCGAACCAGGCGTAGTCGTGGTAGCCGTGCAGCCCCAACTGGTCAAGCGCCCAGTTGACCACTCCGAAGCGGGACTGGAACAGCCACTGGAACACGGTGGTGGCGGCGATCACGGGGGTCGCCCAGACCAGGACCAGGGCGCTCATCACGGCCAGCCGCATCCGCCGGCCGAGCCGGACCAGCATCAGGGCGACCAGCGTGCCCAGGCCGGTGATCAGCAGGGTGTTGAGCGCGGTCCAGGCCAGGGTGCGGGCGGTGACGGTCCAGAACTTGGGGTCGGTGAGCAGTTCGGTGTAGTTGTCCGGGCCGACGAAGGGGGCGCCGCCGCGGATGAGTTCGGCCATCCGGAAGTGCTGGACGGAGATCACCAGGTTGCGGGCGACGGGGTAGAGCAGCAGGTACGCCGCGCCCACCAGGGTCGGGGCGATGAGCAGGTAGGGCCGGATCCGGGTGCGGAGCGGCGGTGACGCGTCGGTGGGCACGGCGGGGTGTTCTCCTGTCGGGGTCGTGCGGAGGGGGGCCGGGCCCGGGGTCAGTTGCCGCTGAGCGCCTTGGTGATGGCCGCGTCGGCGCTCTTCGCGGCGGCGGCCGGGTCGGCGCCGGTGAGCACCTGGGTCATGTACTGCTTGATCGGGTTGTCGGCCTCGACGGCGGCCCAGTCGGGCGAGTTGGGGGTGGCGTGGCCGTTGGCGGCGCCGGCGGCCATCGCGGTGGCGCCCTCGTTGCCGCTGAGCGCGCCGGCGAGCGTGGTCCGGTTGGGGACGTAGCTCATCTCCTTGGCCATCGCGGTCTGCCACTTGTCCCCGGCCAGGGCCTTGACCACTTCGTAGGCGGCCTGCTGGTGGCGGGAGGACTCGGGGACGATCAGGTCGGAGCCGCCGGTGAAGACCGCGCCGGGCTTGCCGGCGCTCTTGCCGGGGATCGGGAAGAAGCCGAGCTTGTCCTTCAGGTCGGGGGCGGCCTTGAGGATGGCGGCGGCGCCGCCGGGGGTGGAGATCAGCTGGGCGGTGCGGCCCTGGGCGAACACCTCGGCCTGCGGGGGCTTGGCCTCGTCGGAGTCCTTGGGGCCCCGGCCGAGGGCCTGGAGCTGCTGGTAGAAGCCGATCGCGGCCTTGCCCTGCGGGGTGCCCAGGGCGCCGGTCCACTTGCCGTCGGCGCCCTTGACGGCGAGGTCGCCGCCCTCGTCCCAGAGGAAGCCGGCCAGCACGTACCAGGTCTGGCCGGTCAGGTAGATGCCCTCGTTGCCGCCGGTGTTGAGCTTCTGCGTGTCGGCGATCCACTCCTCGCGGGTCTTGGGCGGAGTGGTGATGCCGGCCTGCTGGAACAGGTCCTTGCGGTAGATGACCACCCGGTTGGCGGCGTACCAGGGGATGCCGTACTGCTTGCCGTCGATCTTCCCGGGGTCGGCCAGGCCGGGGATCCAGTCGGAGCCGTTGAGCTCGGCGGCCTTGTCGCTGAGGTCGTGCACGCCGCCGCTGGCGGCGTACTGGGCGACCTGGGTGTTGCCGACCTCGATCACGTCGGGGGCGTCCTTGCTGGCCAGGGCGCTGGTGACCTTCTGGCCGATGCCCTCCCACTCCTGGATCTGCACGTCCAGGGTGGTGCCGGGGTGGGTGGCCTCGAAGTCGGCCTCGAAGTCCTTCAGGAAGGTGTCGGTGACGCTGTCCTTCATGATCCAGACGGTCAGCCGGGCCGGGCCGGCCGCGTCCTGGGAGCCGGAGCCGGAGGAGCAGGCGGTCAGCGTGGCCGCGCCCAGCAGCAGGGCGGTCGCGGCGCGCAGGGTGGTCGGACGTGCGGGGGATCTCACGGTGGGTGCCGCCTCATGGGGGTTCGGAGAAGGCCGACTGTTTACCAGTAGACTCAACTGGTCCGGTCGGTGGTAAGAGAAGGTGGCACAGCCGTTCCGGCCCGTCAAGGCCCCGCACACCCTCGCCATCCGGCCTCCGACCTGCAAGGAAGCCTTCCAGTTCGGGGCTTCCGGCGCCGTGTCGGCCACTGGTAAGGTCCGCGAACTGGTCTGGTATGGTCTGACCAGTTCGGAGCGAAGGGATGGCACGATGGCGACGGATTCGTCCGGCGGGGCGGGATTGAAGCGCGATCAGGTCCGGGGGTACCTGCGCGAGCTGGTCGAGTCACTGACCCCCGGCGACCCGGTGCCGTCCGAGCGGACGCTCTGCGTGCAGCTCGGCGTCTCCCGCCCGACGCTGCGCGCCGGGGTGGACGAGCTGGTGGCCGCGGGGCTGCTGGTGCGCGAGCACGGCCGCGGCACCTTCGTCGCCCCCGCCAAGATCGTCCAGGAGCTGACCCCGTCCGGCGGTGGCGACCCGTCCTTCAGCGTGCCCCGGGCGGCCGGGAGTTGGACCAGCCGGGTGCTGGAGCTCAGTGCGCCGCCGGCCGGCGCGGCGATCGGCCGCAAGCTGCGGCTCTCCCCCGCCGCGCCGATCCTGCACATCGTGCTGCTGCGCCTGGTCGACGGCGAGCCGATGGCCATCGAGCACCTGCACGTCCCCGCCGACCTGCTGCCCGACCTGGTCCCGGCCGAGCTGGAGCACGGCGACCTCTACCAGTTGCTGGCCGCCCGCGGCGCGCACGTCCACGAGGCCGTCCAGGCCATCGAGCCCACCGTGGTCAACGAGCGCGAGGCCCGCCTGCTGACCATCCCCGCCCTCTCCCCCGCCCTGCGCTTCGAGCGCCTGACCAGCGACGCGGCCGGCCGCCCGGTCGAGTACACCCACTCGCTCTACCGCGGCGACCGCTACCGCATCGTCTCCCGGATCTCGCTCGCCGACCCGACCCCCGCCGCGCCCGGCGACTCCCGCCACCACCCGGGCATCCCGCCGAACGACCTGACCACTCGCGGCACCGGCCCGACCGTCACCACCGGGGACATCCAGCCGCTGCTCTGAGCCGGGCTCCCGGTTCCGGCCCGGCCGGGGTCAGAACGGGGGCGGCAGGGCAGGGGCGGGGGCGGCAGGATGGGGACGGCGGGGCGGGCGGCTCCCGGCTCCGGCCCGGCCGGTGCTCAGTCGCGCGGGGCGCTGTACCAGCGCCACTCGGCGGGCCGTTCGCGGCCGGGCAGGTCGCCCCGGCCGGTGGCCCAGCGCAGGGTCGGCCAGGGGTCGGTGCCGGTGGGCGCCGCGGGGAAGAGCCGGGCCAGCACCCGGGCGCTGATGTCGGCGGGGGCCGTCCAGTCCAGGTCCAGGCCGAGGGCCAGGTCGTGGGCGTGGGCGAAGAGTTCGACCAGTCCCATGGCGGCGCTGCCCTCGGCGTCCGCCGTCCCGTAGCCGTGGAAGGCCCGGTCCCGCGGCCGGGCCGTCCGGACCATCGCCACCAGCAGCGCCCCGCACGCCTCCAGCACCTGGACCAGGCCCTGCGGCCCGGCCTCCCGCTGGGCGAAGACCACGTTGGCGGGCTTGCCCGGGGCCTCCCGCCGGTAGCGGAACGGCACGAACCCGGCAACGGGCGGCGACTGCGGCCCGAGCTGGGCGGCGTAGGAGAACAGGTCGTCCGCGAGGTGCTCGGCGGTCTCCCAGCAGCTCCACTCCAGCGTCCCGGCGGGCCGGTCCCAGTCGGCGGCGGCCGCGCCGGGCCCGCTCAGCAGAGCGACGACCAGCCGGACGCCCTCGGCGAGGTCGTCCGCCGTCACCGGGCCGACGGCGTCGGGGAGTTGCGCGTGTTCGTGATCGGTCATCCGCCGAGCGTACCCACCTGCGGAGGCCGGGGCTCCCGGAGCGGGAGCCGGGCCCGGAGCCGCGCCCGGTCCCGGGCCCGCGCACCGAGCCCGCCATGTCATCTCGACATCAAGCATCTTGATATCAAGAGATTTCTCGGGCAGAGTGCTCCCCGTACGGACGAACGACCTTCACGGGGACGGTGGGCGGCATGGGCGAGCGCGCGGGGAGCGAGGGGCTGCTGGCCCAGTTGCGGCGGCCGCCGGGCGGGCGGGACGGGCGGACGATGCTGCTGACGCTGTTCGTGGACCGGACCGGGACGGGCGTCTGGGCGGCGGCCTGCGTGCTGTACTTCACCGAGGTGGGGCGGCTGACGGCGGCCCAGGTCGGGCTGCTGCTGGGCGTCTCCTCGGTGGCGGGCATCGCGGGGACGCCGCTGGCGGGGCGGCTGGCCGCCTCGTCCGGGGTGCGGCCGGTGCTGATCGGCTGCCACCTGCTGCGGGTGGCGGCGCTGACGGCGGTGCTGTTCTGCTCGGCGTTCACGCCGCTGCTGCTGGTGGTGGCGCTGGCCACGCTCGGCGACCGGGCGGCCCGGGCGATGGAGATGCTGTACGCCACCGAGGTGGCCGGCGAGCGCCGCTCGGCCTACCGGGCGCTGTCGCGCACCGCGATGAACGCCGGGTACGCGGCGGGCGCGGGCCTGGCCGCGCTGGGCCTGGCGGTGGGCACCCCGGCCGCGTACCGGGCGCTGGTGGTCGCCGACGTGGCCTCCTTCCTGGTCGCGGCCGCCCTGGTGGCCACCCTCCGCGAGCCGCACCGCGCCACCGCCGCGCCGGACGGCCCGGGCAGCGGGGCGGCGGCGGACGGGAGCGCCGGCCCGGCGGCCCGGCCGAGCCCGTGGCGGGACGCCGGCTACCTGCGCTTCGTCGCCCTGGACGCGGTGCTCACCATCGACGACGCGATCCTGAACGTCGGTCTCCCGCTCTGGCTGATCCACTCCACCCGCGCCCCGCACGCGCTGGTCCCGGCCTTCCTGGCGATCAACACGGTGGTCGTGGTGCTGGCCCAGCTGCGGGTGTCCGCCCTGGTCAGCACGGCCCGCCAGGCGGTCAGGGTGGTGCCGCTGTACGGGTTCGCTGTGCTCGGCTGCTGCGCGGCGGCGGCACTGGCCCACCGGACGGGGGCGGTGGCCGCCTCGGTGCTGCTGCTGGCGGCGGCGGTGCTGGTGACGCTGGCCGAGCTGGTCCGCTCGGTGGTCTCCTGGGAGCTGTCGGTGGCCCTGGCCCCGGAGCGGGCCCGCCCCGAGTACCTCGGGGTAGCGGGCATGGCCCACTCCACCGAGAAGGCCGCGGGCCCGCTGCTGCTGACCGGCGCGGTGCTGGCCACCGGCCCGCTGGGCTGGCTGACCCTGGGCGCGGCCACCACGGCGGCGGCCTACGCCCAGCGCCGCTACGGCGCCGTCCGGCTCTCCGTCACCCGGTGACCGCCCCGCTGACCGGCCCGCCGCTCATCCGGTGAGGTCGGCGACCCGCGCCGCCACCGTCCCGTACAGGTCGCCGACGGTGGCCAGGGCGGCGGCGTGCAGCTGCGCGGCGGGGACGGTGGTGCCGTCCGGGCCGGGCAGCGCGCGGGTCGCACACGCCTCGGCGACCACCGTCGGGCGCCACCCGCCGCGGAACGCCCCCTGCGCGGTGAACGCCACGCACATGTGCGTCATGAACCCGGCCAGCACCAGGTCGCGGCGCGGCCCGTCCCCGTCCAACTCCTCCAGCACGGTGGCGAGTTCGGTGCCGTGGAAGGCGTCCGGGAAGGTCTTGACCACCACCCGTTCGCCCTCCGCCGGGGCGACCGGCGCGCTGATCGCCCCGATCTCGGCCCGGATGTCGTACGGCGTCCCCGGCCCGCCGTCGTTGACCACGTGCACCACCGGCGCCCCGGCCGTCCGGGCCGCCGCCAGCAGCCGGGCACCCGCCGCGAGCGCCTGTTCGGCGCCGTCGAGCGCCATCACGCCCTCCCGGTAGGTGTTCTGGTAGTCGATCAGCACGACGATCGAGTCGGCGAGCTTCGGCAGGGCGTCGTCCAGGCCGATCACCGTGCGCAGCGTCGTGGAAACGGAATTCGCGCTTTTTTCCATGCTCATGTCAGTAACATCCTCGCAGGTAGGAACGGGTGCAGGCGGAGTGGGTTCAGGCCCCTTCGGGCCGTACCCGGAAGCGTCTGCGGTAGGCGGCCGGGGTGGTTCCCAGGCGGCGGCGCAGCGTGCGGTGGAGCGTCTCGACGGAGCCGAGGCCGCTGGCGGCGGCCACCTGTTCGAGCGGCTGGTCGGTGCCCTCCAGCAGGCGCCGGGCGGCCTCCAGGCGGGCGGCCTCGACGTAGGCCGCCGGGGTCGTGCCGGTCTCCTGCCGGAAGATCCGGGCGAAGTGGCGTTCGCTCAGGCACATCCGGGCGGCCAGTGCCCGGGCGGAGAGGTCGCCGTCGGGGTGGTCGGCGATGTGCAGGCGCAGGTCGTCGATGTCCCGGCGGGTGGTGGGCGGGCTGCTGAGCGGGACGGAGAACTGGCTCTGCCCGCCCTGCCGCTTGAGGTACATCACCAGTTGCCGGGCGACGGCCATGGCGAGTTCCTCGCCGTGGTCCTCGGCGACCAGGGCCAGCGCGAGGTCCATGCAGGCGCTGATCCCGGCGCCGGTCCAGACCGTTCCGGAGCGGACGAAGATCGGGTCCGGGTCGACCGTCACCTCCGGGTGGTCGGCGGCGAGTTGGGCCGCCGTCGACCAGTGGGTGGTGGCGCGCCGCCCGTCCAGCAGTCCGGCGGCGGCGAGCAGGTGGGCGCCGGCGCAGACCGAGGCGACCCGCCGGGCGGACGGGGCGGTCCGGGCCGCCCAGGCGACCACGTCGGGGTCGATCCGGGCCCGGGGTCCGTCCGGTCCGGGGTCGACGGCGCCGGGGACGAGCAGGGTGTCCAGGTGGCCGCCGACCTGGTCGAACGTCAGGTCGACGGCCAGCCGGACGCCGGCCGATGTGCGGACCAACCCCTCGGTCGGACCGGCCAGTTCGACCCGGTAGCCGGCCCGGCCGCCGCTCTCCCGGCCGGCCAGGGCGAACACCTCGGCCGGACCGGTGACGTCGAGCAGGTCGACGTCGGGGAAGACCGCGATCACGACGCGGCGCTCGGTGCTGGGCATGCCCCCATCCTCGGTCGCCCGGCCCGGTGGCCGCAATGACACCGTTCTGTCGGATCCGGCCATCGCCCCTGCCGCAGCGGCCCGGAGCACCGGCCCGCGCTCCCCCATGGGTCGGCGCCCCGGTTCCCCGGGTGATCGTCCCGGCGGCTCCGGCGTCTTCGGCAGCTCCGGCGTCTTCGGCCGCTGCCCGGCGGGTGCGCTCAGCGGATGTCGTGGTCCGGGTGCTCCAGGTCGTAGGCGTGGCGGGCCTCGGCGATGGCGGCGCGGTGGGCGAGCGACCAGTCGGCGAGTGCCTTGACCAGGTGGGTCAGTCCAGCGCCGGTCGTGGTCAGCCGGTAGTCGACCTGGGCCGGGACGGTCGGGTAGACGGTGCGCAGCACGAGGCCGTCGCGTTCGAGCCGGCGCACGGTGAGGGTGAGCATGCGCTGGGAGATGCCCTCGACGGCGCGCTGCAGTTCGCGGAACCGGCGCGGCCCGCCCGCCAGTTCGACGACCACCAGCACCGACCACTTGTCGCCGATCCGGTCCAGCACGTCGCGGATGCCGCAGTCCGGGTGGTCGTGGCGTCCGCAGGGGTCGAGCTCGGCGGGGGTGGTTACCCCGGTGTGCGTGGGTGACATGGAACTGCCTCCTTGTGGCCGTCCGGTCCGCGATCGAGGATCAAGCCTAGTTACCGAAGAGAACCACGACCGGTGGGCACCACGGGCAACGGGCACCACGGGCAGCGGGCACCACGGGCAGCGGGCACCGCAGTCGGCGGGCAGCACGGCCGGTGGGAACCACCACGGAAGGCGGCGACGGACATGATCCTGGTGACGGGAGCGGGCGGGAACCTCGGCTCGGCCACCCTGGCGGCCCTGCGCGCCCGGGGCGTCCCCGCGACGGGCGGGAGCCGCTCGCCGGGCCCGGGGATGCGGCGGCTCGACTTCGACGACCCCGCGGGCCTCGACCTCACCGGGGTGTCGACCCTGGTGCTGGTCTCGGCCGGCTACGCCGAGGACGACCTGGTGGTCGCCCGGCACGCGGCGGCCCTGGCCGCGGCCGTCCGCGACGGCGTCCGCCACGTCGTGTACACCAGCCTGACCACCGCCGGCGACCACCTCGGTTTCGCGCTCGCGCACCGGGCCACCGAGCGCCTGGTGCGGGAGAGCGGGCTGTCCTGGACGATCCTGCGCAACGGCCTGTACGCCGAGCTCTTCGGCGGCCTGCTGACGTGGTCCGGGGACGGGCTGGAGTCGGCGTTCGGGGACGGCGCGCTGGCCGCGGTCGCCCGGGCGGACCTGGCCGAGGTGGCGGCGCTGGTCGCGGCGGATTCGGCGGCCCACCGCGGGCGGGTCCACGACCTCGTCGGCCCGCCGGTCACCGCGGGCCTGGTGGCCGACCGGCTCGGGGTGCCGCACCGCACCGTCGGCCTGGGCGAGTACCGGCGCCGGCTGCTGGAGGAGACGCCAGGGCTGCTGCCCTTCCAACCGCCCATGCTGGCCTCGATCGCCACCGGCGTCCGGCACGGTTTCCTGGACGGCGCCGACCCCGCCCTGACCGACCTGCTCGGCCGCCCGGCCCGCGACCCGCTGGCCGTCGCGGCGGCGGCCGCGTCCGCCACGCGTCCGGCGGCGGACCGGCGGCAGCAGCCCTGAGCGGCGGGCCACCGCGGTCGGGGTTGCGGCCGCGGTGGCGGTCCGTCCGGCGAGCGGCGCGGGTCGGTGACGGGCAGGCGGATCCGCCTTTGCGACGCGGATCCGCCTCTGCGACAGGGTCAGTCACCCACCGCTCGCACCAGCGCGACCATGACCTCGACCGCCTCACGGTCGCTCAGGCCCTGTTCGCGGCAGAGCGAACGCCAGGTCGAGAACGCCGCCGCGTGGCCGATCACGGCCCGCCGGACGGGCCCACCCCGCGCGGTGGGCCACGCGTCGGCCAGCAGTTCGACGTAGTGCCGGTTCCTCGCCTCCTGGGCCTCGCGGATCGCGTCGGGCACCGCGTGCAGGTCGCGGCCGACCAGCGTCAGCATCTGCTCGCCCGCGCGGTAGAAGCGGTAGAGGTCGGCGAGTCCGGCCGTCAGCCGTTCGACCGGGTCCCCGATCGCGCCCCACGCCTCGGGTCGGGGCGGTTGCTGCTGCGACAGCCAGTGCCCCGAGCACGCCTGGAACAGCGCGGTCCCGTCGGGGAAGTGCCGGTAGACGGTCAGCCGGGTGACCCCGGCGCGCTCGGCGATCGCCGCGATGCTGGTCGCCGCCGGGCCCGCGGTGCCGTGCAGGTGCACGGCGGCCTCGACGATGCGCTGTCGCGTCCGGCCCACGTCCTCGGCGCGTTTGCGCATCTCGTAGCCACGTGTTTTCGACGAACGCTGCTGTTCACTCACCTGTTGACGCCCTGCGGTCGGAGGCGGAGACTTTTTGGGAGAACGCCAGTGTATCTCCGAATCGCGCGGAGGAGTGATCACCATGACAGAGGCACCGGCCCCACCGCTCACCGTCGTCCGCCCCGGCGAGGGGGGCGAGGGCTACCTCGGCTCGATCGGGGTCGCCTTCAAGCTCTGGGGCGCCGACACCGACGGCTCGGTCTCCGTCGTCGAACACCCCTTCCCGGTCGGGGCGTTGGTGCCGCCGCACCTGCACACCCGGGAGGACGAGTACTCGATCGTCACCGAGGGCGAGATCGGCTTCCGCTCGGGCGACCGCGAAGTCGTCCTGGGCGCCGGCGGCTACATCACCAAGCCGCGCGGGGAGTTGCACACGATGTGGAACGCCGGTCCCGTCCCGGCCCGGATGATCGAGGTCATCAGCCCGGCCGGCTTCGAGCACTTCTTCCGCGAACTGGCCGAGATGCTCGCCGACGGACCTCCGCCGACCGAGGAGGCCGTACCGGAGCTCGCCGCCAGGTACGGACTCCGGTTCGGGCAGCCCGACTGGCTGCCCGACGTCATCGCGCGGTACGGCCTGACCCCGCCGTTCAGCGCCTGAGCGCGCCTCGACAGCCGGACGCCCGGCGGGCAGGCCCCCGCCACGGCCCCCGCCACGGCTTCCCCGAGGCCCTGTCGGAGCCGCCGCGACCGCCCCCCGCCGGTCACCCGGGCGAAGCCGCTTGCCCGTGGCCGACCCGCGCTCCCGGCCGCACCGGCCATGGACGTCCTGAGCGATCTGCTGCACCGGGCCCGGGCTCGGCACACCCGGGTGCACCAGTTGGTCCAGCGGCCGCCGACCTGCTCCGGGACACCGGGGCGACGGTGGCGCGGCCGTCGCCCGCCAGGTCGGCTACCGGGACGCGTTCGCCTTCGGCGCGGCCTTCAAGCGCGCCCGCGGCCTGACCCCGTCCGACTGGCGTGCCCGGCACGGGAGTTGACCCACCGCTGCCCGCCGGAGCCCGGCCGCCGCCGCTGCCGCTACTGCTGCCGCCACGGGTGCCGGTGCGGGTGTCAGTAGCGCTCCTGCCCGAACAGGTCGACCCGGATCGGCTCGGCGGCCGGGCCGCTGCCGTCCTCCGGGTCCTGCGGGGAGAGCGCGATGGCGATGCCCGCGACCGCGAGGACGACCATGATGCCGACGGCCAGCGGCAGGGCGAACTGCGAGGCGGGCGTTCCGTCCCCGGCGGGGCGGCCGTCGAGGGTGACGCCGACGGCGGCCATCGCGGTGTAGTGCATGGCGACCACGGCGACGCCGGCGATCAGCGCCGCGCCGAGCGCCGCGGGCAGGCCCTTGACGTTCAGGGTCATCCACAGCGCGGCGGTGGCGGCGGCGACCGCGATGGCCACCGAGGCGACCACCAGCGGGCCGTCGTAGGAGACCTGGCCCTCGACCTGCATCGCGGCCATGCCGATGTAGTGCATGCCGGCGACGCCGCAGCCGGTCAGGAGGCCGCTGACCAGCAGGGTGCCGGTGCTCTTGCCGCGGTAGCCGACGAAGCCGATGCCCAGGCCGACCACGACGATCGCCACCAGCAGGCTGAGCAGGGTGAGCGGGATGTCGTAGACCAGGGTGGAGGCGTCCACCATGAAGCCGAGCATGGCGATGAAGTGCATGGACCAGATGCCGCACCCGAACGCGCCGGCCGCGAGCGCCAGCCAGCCGAAGCGCTTCTCCGGTCGCAGCGTCATGGCCCGTGCGGTGCACCGCAGTCCGATCGCGGCTCCCGCGCAGGCGATCAGGTACGCCACGACCGGGTTCACCCACCCGTACTGGAAACCGTTGAGGTGGGCCATCGTGTCGTGGTTCATGGAGGTCCGATCGGAAACGAATGCACGTGCGGGATTTGCCTCCGAGACAATACCGCCCAGTAGGGGTTGGTCTGCACCAGGGGTTGCGCCCCTGCCCTGTCCGCTCCCCACCCCTGCCCCGCTGCCGTCCGTTCCCGCCCGTCCCCGCGTCGCCCCCCCTCCCCCGTGGCAGGCCGTGGCAGGCTTGGCGCCCATGGAACAGCCCGTCGAGATCCTCCCGCCCGGCCCGTCCGCCCCGCTGCTGGTGGTGGACGGCGCGAACGTCGTCGGCTCCGTCCCGGACGGGTGGTGGCGGGACCGGCGGGGCGCGGCCGAGCGGCTGCGGGACGCGCTGGTGCCGGTGGCGGCGGACGGACTGCCGGGGCTGCCGGGCCCGTTGGCGGTGGTGCTGGTGGTGGAGGGCGCGGCGCGCGGCGTGGAGGGGGTGCCGGGGGTGCGGGTGGTGTCGGCGCCGGGCAGCGGCGACGACCGGATCGTGGAGCTGGTCGCCGCCGAGGCCGCCCCGGGCCGCCGCCTGCTGGTGGTGACGGCCGACCGCGGGCTGCGCGCCCGGGTCACCGCGCTGGGCGCGGAGCCGCTGGGCCCGCGCACGGTGCGCGGCGGCGCGAGCGGTGCGGGCGACCCCGGCGGCGCGAGCGGCGCGAGCGGCCCGGGCGGCTCCGGTCGTCGTGGGCGCGCCGACTGACGTCGCGCCAGATTCTTTGCCTGCCAGGCAAACTGACGGGCTGCCGCAGGGCCGCCGACGGGGCGTCAGGCCAGCCTGGTCCGGGCGGCGCCCGGGCGGGTGCGGCCGCGGGAGCTGACGGCGGGTCGGCTGGGGCGGCGGTCCGGCCGGACGGGCCTCCCGTCGGCGGTCCGGTCGGGGCGCGCGGCGAGCGCGGCCTTGAGCGCGCGGACGGCCAGCAGTACGGCGACGGCGGCGAGTTCGGCGGGTTCGGCGGTGCCGCGCGCGGCGGCGGCGCGCTGGCAGTCGGCGCACCAGACCGAGCTGGCCCGGCCGCCGTCGGGGTAGTCCAGGCCGAGCGGCACCAGGTAGCGGCAGCCGCAGTCCTGGCAGACGAAGAGCAGTCTCATCGCTGCACCACCCCCGAGCCGCCGCACACCGAGCACGGCGACCAGTAGGTGCGCTGCACCGGTCGCTGTCCTCCCTGCGGGTCGGTCTCCACGGAGTGCTCCGTCTTCTCCGTTCCGCGCGCCCCGCCGCAGCCCGGGCAGACCTGATGCTCAGCCATCGGTCACCTCCAGACCACAGACCGTAGCGTGCCGATCCCGTCCAGGACAGCGGTTCGCCGTCGGACCACCCCCAAGTTTTGCCCCGTCCGCCCGGGCGGCCCGGAGCATGGGGGCGCGGACGTCCGCCGGGGGCGCGTGGAGCCGCCAATCGTGCGCCGGGCGCAGAGGTGGGCGCGGGGGACGGGTCGCACGCGATGTCCGATTTCCGCCAGCCGGGCGGGCGGGCGGTGCGCGATGATCACGCCCATGACCACCAACCCGCCGGGATTCCGGTTCGAACACCGCGGCGCCGTCCCGCAGGTGCACCCCACTGCCTACGTCGCGCCGACCGCCGTGCTGGTCGGCGACGTCCGGGTCGGCCCGCGCGCCCGGGTGATGTACGGGGCGGTGCTGGACGCGGAGGGCTCCCGGATCGAGGTCGGCGAGGCGGCGGTGGTGTGCGAGAACGCGGTGCTGCGCGCCTCCGCCGCGGCGGGCGCCGAGCAGCCGGTGCTGCTCGGCGACCACGTGTTCGTCGGCCCGCACGCCACCTTGCTGGGCTGCACCGTGGAGCGCGCCTGCTACCTGGCGAGCTCGGTGCACGTGCTGCAGCAGGCCGTGGTGGGCACCGGTTCGGTGGTGGCGGTCGCCGCCCTGGTGCACGCCCGCACGGTGCTGCCCGCCGAGTACTTCGTCCCGCCGTACACGATGGCCGTCGGCGACCCGGTGCGGTTGCTGGCCCCGGGCGACCCCGAGGTGCCGCAGGTGCTCGGGCGGCTCGGCTTCGCGGGCACGGCCTTCGGCGTCGACGCCTCGTGGACCGACCGGGTGGCCCGGCACGAGCGGATCGCCGAGGTCCGCTCGGCGGAGTTCGCGGCGCACCTGGACGACCGGCCCGCGGCCGGCTGACCCGCAGGCCCCCGGCCCTCCGGTTTCAGGCCCTCCGACCCTCCGGCCCTCCGGCCATCAGACCCCCTGCCCCCTGCCC
>NZ_JOGH01000147.1:0-13673 GCF_000721345.1 Kitasatospora sp. NRRL B-11411
TCGCCTCCCACCCCTCCGGTCCTCCCCCCGCCCCCCACCGGCACAAGCGGCTCCCGCCACGGCCGCGCCCTGGTCAACGAGCTGATCCAGGCAGCCGACGACGATGACGAGGAGTCGGCCCGTGCTGCCCGCGGCGCTCTGGCGCACATGGTGCGGCTGGTCATCGCGCACGACCCCGATCTCGCCGAGCGCCTTGCGGTCGCCGCACGGCACCTGCCCTCGCTGGTCGAGTTCGCGCACTCGGCCTGGCCGGGCGATCCGCGGCGGGCCAGACACCTGGTCGGCGTCGCCGAAGGCGCAGCCTCCCATGTCCTGGACCGCGGCCGCCTGGCGCTGAGGGTGTGGCAGATCGACCTGCCCGCCGCAGAGCGGCTGGCCGGCGCCGACACGATTACCTACATGCGCAGTCTGGCTGTCGCGGTCGCCTCCGCCGATCCGCACAACGCCGAACGGATCGCCCGCGCCATTCCCCGTTTCGGCAGGTTCCCGGGGATCCGTAACGGCGAGAGGGTGCAGGCCCTGGGAGCCGTCGGTGCTGCGTTCATGCCCAACGACCCGCGGCACGGACGCGAGCTGGTCGAGGAAGCCGTGCGCGATGCCGCCGCTCTGACAGGCGAGAACCGGTGGAAGGCGTTGTCGGAGGTGGCGGCTGCCGTGGCAACGGTCGATCCGGCATACGCCGAGCAGATCGCCCGGACGATCACCGCAGCGCCGGCGAAGCGCGGACTCCTCCGCCGCCGGACCGACAGCCCCGATGTCCAGCGGTGGCAAGAGGCCCTCGCACGGGCGTACTTCGCAGCGGCCTTGGCCCAGGTCGCCGCGGCGACGGCCAAGGACGACCCGCGGCGTGCATGGGAGTTGGCGCGCGAAGCGGCGGCGGCCGACGCAGACCCTGCCGCAGCGGAGGCGGCCCATATCACCCGAGGCACAGTGCTCACCAACGTGGCCGTGGCGGCCGCCGCGGTCGACCCGCAGTACGCGGTGATGAGGGCAGAGGAGGCGATCCGCCTCAACCAACTCGGCCGACCCGGAAGCGGCGACTGGAATCTGTCCGAGTTGGCGATCCAGCTGGCTGGAGTGCTGCCGGACCTCACCGAACGCATCGTCTGCGAAGTGATGGAGGTGAACGTCCACCAGGAACGCGTCGTCGAGCACGTGTCCGACAGCCAACCGCTGCTGGCCGCGCGGCTCACGGCCGCACTGCACCCCGCTGAATCCGTACTGCTGCACTCGGAAACGGACCTGCACCAGGCAGCGGAACGGGCCCGTTCGATCACCGACGACGCCGAACGGCTCATGGAACTGCTCAGGCTGGCCGAAGCGGTCGCCGACCGCGATCCGGCCCTGGCCGAGCAACTCTGCGACGAAGCAGCACGCTGGAGCCCGCACGAGCCGGAAGCGGAGGTCATAATGGCCTTCTTCGTCGCGGCCGCACGCGCGTCCACCGACCCCCGCCGTGCGGAACACCTGCCCGACGAACTCGTCCGACTCGTCGAAACCGTATCCGCCGACGACCGGGACGAGGCCGCGGGCTGGGCAGCCGTTCTGATGGCCGGCCTCGACCCCGTACGAGCGGAGTCGATCGCCCGCACGGTCAGCGACGACAGTGCCCGGCTGACGGCACTCGGCCTCGTCGCCAGCGCGCTCATCTGCGAAACGGACCCCCGCACCTGGAAACCCATGATCACGTTCCTGGGCCCGGCCGAACGAGGCAAGTGGAACATCCTCTGAGGCATCCGCGGCAGGCCCGGTGATGTCACTGCCCGCTGAGCACTGCGAGCGCGGAGCCGTAGGACACGGACTTCCGAGGGAAGGCCCGCTGCCGCCCACAGGGTGCGGCGCGGCCACCGGAGGCAGGTGCGGGGGCAGCGGTGGCCGGCGCCGACTTGCCCCTGGGAACCCCCGGCCGACTGACGAAGGAGGCGAGGGAGAGCAGGTGGGCGGGCGGCGGCACCTGGAACTCGGAGGCGCTGCGCTGGGCTTGCTACCCCGCTCCGGCCGGTACGGCCAGGACCGGTGACCGGCTCGGCCCGCCCGACACCGACTCCCCGCAGGCGCGCCGAGCTCCGAAGCGGACCCACGGCCGCCTCCACTGCCGAGCTGAGCAGAAAGGGCTCCAGGACGTTGCCGGTGCCCCGATCCCCCCAGGTGGCTTCGTTCACTTCAACCGACAGCGTTTGTTCATGGGTTCCGGCAGCGTTCAGTGATCATCTGCACCCTGGATGTTCACGGGAAATGACGACACCGTTGCCTCCGCGATGGGTCTCCTGCTGGCCGGAGCGGAGCCGGCCGTGATCGTTCACTGAAAAAGAAGCCGTGCCGCATGCGGCAGAGGTGACACCATGCGGTGTCATGGCAGATGACAGCACCGGCACGTTTCAGACGGGCCAAACGGGACTCATCGTCCGGATCCCGGAGGCAGAGCCGTTCGTCGGCGGGTGGCGTGAGCGGTTCGATCCCTCAGCCCAGGCCGGGGTTCCAGCACATGTCACCGTGCTGTTCCCGTTCCTTGACGAGAGTCGAATAGATGCGCTCGTCCACTCCGCTCTTGCAGACGTGCTGGGAAGCCACCCGGCCTTCGACCTGCGGTTCGAGAGATGTGGACGGTTCCCGGGAGTGCTTTATCTCGTTCCGACCCCCGACACGCAGTTGCGGCAGCTCACGGAGGCGATCACTGATCGTTGGCCTGAGGCTCCGCCATACGAGGGCCGATTCGCTGAGATCCTGCCGCACCTGACTGTCGTTCAAGGTCAGGAAGAAGCCGTCATGGAGGAGATCGAGGCCGACCTCGGGGGCAAGCTCCCGTTCACTTCTCGCATCTCGTCGGTTGAGCTCATGGTGCACGACGGCACGAAGTGGCAGGAACGTGCGTCGTTCGCACTCGGAATCAACGGGTCATGAGGCCTGCTGGTCCGCTGTCCTGTGGGCAGCGGACCAGCGCGGGGGCTCCGGTCAGCCTGCCTTGGAGGGTGCTTCGGCGCGGGCGCGGGTGGTGGCGGGGTGGTGGGGGTCGGTGCTGGTCTCGATGATGGTGCTGTTGAAGGTGAGGCGGTTGACGATGGTCGCGTAGAGGCGGGGGTCGGTGGAGGTTTTGGTCCAGCTGGCGAAGGACTCGTTGGAGGCGATGGCGACGCTGTTCTTCTCCTCGCGTTCGGTGAGGACCTGGAAGAGCAGTTCGGCGCCGCGGCGGTCGAGTTCCATGTAGCCGAGCTCGTCGATGCGGAGCAGGTCGGCGCGGCCGTAGCGGGCGATGGTCTTGTTCAGCTGCTTCTCGTCCGCGGTCTCCACCAGCTCGTTCACCAGCTTGGTGGCCAGCGTGTAGCGGACGCGGTAGCCCTGCATGGCGGCCTCGGTTCCCAGAGCGATGAGCATGTGGGACTTGCCGGTGCCGGAGTCGCCGATCAGGCAGAGCGGCTGGCTCTTCTTGATCCACTCGCAGCTGGCGAGGGTGTTGATCACGGCGGGGTCGATGGTGGGATTGGCGTCGAAGTCGAAGGTCCGCAGCGACTTGTTCCAGGGGAAGCCGGCGGCCTTGATCCGCCGTTCGGAGCGGCGCCGGGCCCGGTCGTCGCACTCGGCCATCAGCAGCTCGGCGAGGAACCCGCGGTAGGTCATCTGGTCCTTGACCGCCCGGTCGGCGATCTCGGCGAACTCGTTGCGGATCGACGGCAGCCTGTGAAGTTGCAGGTATTTGACGTCGGATGCGGCGGTTTTCTGTCGTTGGGTGCGGCAGTGTTTTTCCTGGTCGGTGATGGTACTGGCTGATGGTGCGTCATTTTGGTGCAGCTTTTGGCGTCATCGGGATGACGTATCTGCTGGTCAAGTTCGTGCAGTTTCCCCTGCGCTGGCGGCATGTCCGGCTTGTGCCAGATGGTCCTGCTGGGTGTCATCGGAACGCGGTTTCGGGCGTCATCGGGGTGCGGTTGTTGTCTTCCTGAAGGGGCAGGGGGCGGGCTCGTTCGGCGCTGGGCCTGTCGGTCGGGCCGGGAGGGGTGTGGATGGCGGACGGCGGTGGTGGTTCGGGAGCGGCGCCGTCCGGTGGTTCGGCGCCGGTGGTGCGTGAGCAGGTGGTGTTCCGGCTCCTGGCTCTGGAGGAGCGTGGTGTTCTGACGCCTGGTCATGTGCGGCTTGCGGCTTCCTCGGCGGGTCGGTCGGTGCGGACGGTGCAGCGGTGGCTGCAGGAGGTCCGGGAGGAGGGCCGGACGGCGCGCAGGCCCCGGCCGCGGTTCACGGTCACGGACGATGTCCATGCGCGGTTGGCGTTGTGGTGCGGGAATGCGGCGGCTCACCGGGAGCTTGTCGCGCAGGCCCGTGCGCTGGAGGGTGACTCCGCGGGCGGGGGAGCGGACGGTGAGCCGGCCGGGAGCGGTGGGGGAATGGTTGTGTCGTCGCTGGCGACCCTCCAGCGGGCGGTGCGCCGGGATCTGAACGCGGGTCAGCGGGCCGCGCTGAAGGGAGGGGAAGGGGCCCGGCGCGCGCACGATGTGCATCTGGCCCGTCCGGCGAAGTGGCGCAACGCCTGCTGGGAGGGCGATCACAAGCATCTGCCCGTCGAGGTCGAGCTGGACGGGCGTGCGGTGCGTCCGTGGGTGACGTGGTTCATCCACTGCGCGAGGAACGCGATCACGGGTGCGGCTGTCACTCCGCACCAGCCGTCCCGGGACGCGGTGCTGGCTGCGTTGCGGATCGCCTTGTCGAGGGACGAGCCGATCGGCCCGTACGGGCCGATCGGAGGGCTGCCGGAGATGGTGCGGGTGGACCGCGGCAAGGAGTCCTTGTGCGCCACGGTGACCAGGGCGCTGGGCGCGCCCGCGGTCCCGGTGGCGGCGCCGTCCCGGCCGCCTCGGCTTCACCGAACACCTGCGCCGCCCCGCCGAACGCCTCGCCCCGGCCGAGACCGGCGGGGACCAGATCTGGCGGCTGACCCGCCATCAGGCCGACATCCCGGCCGCAGAGGTGTGCTGACAGGCGCGTGAAAGCTCGGAGCCGTGATCGCTTACGGCCGGGAATCCCTCGCGGATCGGTACGTGCTTTGCCATTTCACTGACCTGGGACTTCGACTGGTAGCGGCGGGACCGCCACCAGCCCCGCCGCTCTCGCGGCCCGCCGCTACCAGTCGAGCGCCGGGCCTTCGTAGTCGTCGCCGTACGGGTCGCGGACCCGCTCGTCCGGATCGCGCCGGGCGAAGCGCCGCGGCCCGTCCTACCCGGACTGCTGCGCCCGGTCGACGCACGCGCCGCCCTGCTGGGTGCGCTGCTGGACTTCCGGCCACGGTTCGGGCAGCGGGTGCCGGCCTGTGATGAGAATCGTTGAAAGTCCCCGCCACTTGCTCGGGCATGGGACAGACCTGCTCACCTCGATTCCCCATGCGTATCGGGCTGGGTGACGACGAAGCGTCAGGACTACGGAGCGGCCCGCCAGTCAGCGGCTCTCGTGCTCGTCGGCCGCCGGGATGATCGAGAGGTCGTTCTCGTGGAGGATCATGATCGTGCGTGCGGCCGACGCACCGTCGTCGAGGGCCGGGAGATGGTGAGGTCATGCCGAACACACGTCTCGCCCTTCCGCTCGGAGATACGGAGCGCCCCGTCCCCGTCTGGGCCCTCAGGCTGGCCAAGGCCCTCCCATTCATCGTGCTGCCGCACTGCTTATGGCGGCTGCCGTTCGCCGTCAACTTCACTATGGGACAGGTCGACCCGCACCACCCGCCCATGCCCTGGTGGGCGCCGGGCTACGTTGTCGGGCTCAGCGTGCTCACCGAGACGCTGTGTGTGCTGAGCACTGGTCTGGTGGCCAGCTGGGGCGAGCTGGTTCCGCGCTGGATCCCGTTCCTCGGCGGCCGGCGTGTGCCCCGACTCGCCGTCGTAGTCCCGGCGGTCCTGGGCGGCTTCGCGCTGGTGGCGATGTTCGACCTCTACCCGCTCGCCTGGGTGGGCATCCTGCCCGAGGTGGGGTACAGCAACGGATGGTGGAGATTCCTGGCCTGGGTGTGCATCACGCCGGCGATGCTGTGGGGGCCGATCGTGCTGGCTCTGGCCTGGTCCTATGACAGGCGACGACGTGCATGAGCGTTCATACGACTGTCCGAACCATGGGGAACGGAGAGCGGGCCTGGCCGTTTTCAGGGCTCTGGCCGCGATTCCGCGAATGATCTTCCGCTCTCCGAAGCCACCGACAAGTGCTCTCGGTTCCGGTTCTGGTCCAACTTCTGTGATCGGTAACGCTGCGTCAGGTTTCGAGGTCGAAGAGCGGGATGTCCATGGAAGGCGGCGGCGGGTCAAGCACCGCGCGAAGCGCGGCAACCATGGCGAGCCAGCGGTGCGCGTCGCCCGGTTCCACCCAGTTCGATACCAATCCGTCGTCGTCGGCGGCGATGCGAGTGAGGGCTTCAGCGGCAAGTACCCGAAGATCGGTGGAGAACTCCGGCATGGGTGTCTCCGGGCCGCAGACTGGATCGACTGGCTGGCCGCCCGGGCACTGCGAGGCCAGCACGGCCGCTGCCCCGACCGCCTCCTCCGCTTCGCTGAGCTCGTCAGTCGCGTTGACGGCGCGGACGAGGACTCCACGGATCAGGGCTTCGCGTTCCTCGGCCCCGGCGTCGTCGAGGGCGTTGGCGAAATCCGCGGCCGTGTCGTTGTCGAATGGACCGGTGCCCCAGGTACCCATGGCGTTCTCCTCACGTCGCTGTGCGGTGATCATGGCACCGGTGACCGACAGCGACGTTTATGAAGCGAGTAGGACTCGTTTCCGCAAGAGGCTGAAGCCAGCCCGACCGTACATCTGGCGCTTGATCATTTTGATCCGATTGACGTGGCCTTCGACGACGCCGGAGCTCCATGGCAATGTCAGGCCCGCGGTGACGGCGGCGAGATCGCGTTCGAGGCCGTTGACGAAGGTGTGGAGGCTGGGCAGGTCGTCGGCGCGGACCGCCTTGATCCACTGCGGGAGCCGGTCGCCCTGGAGCTCGGTGATCATCCTCCCGAACGTGCGGACGTGACCGGTGAGCGCGTCCAGTTCAGGGCAGTGCGCGAGCACTGACTTCAGCTTGAGTCGCTCGCTCTCCGGCAGGGTGTCGGGGTGGGTCAGGATCCACCCGGCGGCGGTCCGCGGCGATGGTGGTCGGGCGGCCGGTGCGATCGGGGTGGTGCGGAACGGCTGTAGGTAGGCGCGGACGGCTCCGTAGCCGCCGCGGTAGCCGTGTGTCTTGATCTCTTCCCAGAGGGTCCAGGCGTTCGTGCAGCCTTCGGCCCACCGCTCGTTCAGGTGCGGCTTGAAGTCGTCGAGCTTGCTTCTGCGGTTCTGCCACTGTCCCTGGAACAGGTCTTCCGGCCTCGCGGCGTCCGCCAACCGCTGGACGGTTCGGTAGGTCATGCCGAGCTGGCGTTGGATCGAGCGTCGGCTGTGGCCGGCAGCCAGCAGCGCGTGGACGGTGGCGTGCTTGGCGCGGGTGCGGTCGGCGAACCGGTGCCCGGTGGGCCATGGCGACCGGCCGTCTGCCGGTGTCTGGGCCTCTGCCTTCTGCGCGGGCGCCTCGGCGGTGGTCGCGCGCAGGCAGGAACGATGACGGGAAATGCACCGCTCGGCGGCTTCGCCGAGGTTGCGCCAGAGGTGGAAACGGTCGGCAACCTGGACGGCGGTGGGTGCTCCGATGCTGGCGCCTTCTGCGAAGAACGGAGCACGGTCACGGCAGACGACCTCGATCCCCGGGCGTTCGGCCAGCCAGGCCGCAACCGTGCCCGCCTCGCGATCCGGTAGCAGGTCAATTGGTCGGCAGGTCTCGACGTCAACCAGCACGGTCCCGTAGACACGGCCCTTGCGCATCGCGTACTCGTCGACGCCGACCACCCGCGGGGTCCGTGGCGGGGGTTCCGGGAGCGCGTCGACCAGTTGCAGGACCGTGTTCCGGCTGGCTCTCGCCCCGAAGACGTCGGCCAGCCGGGCGCCGGCGCGGCCGGCCAAGGCGAGGCCGATCTCGGCCAGCGCCGACCGCATTCGTTCGGTCCGCTGGCTGTGTCGCCGGGTCAGGCCCGTGATCTGCTCGACAAACGTCCGCCGCTCGCACGAGGCGTCCTCACACGTGAAGCGCCGGACCCGCAGCCGCAGCACCACCCGCCGTCCTGCCACGGGAAGATCGGCGGGAAACCGCAGGTAGGAGCCGTGCACCCGTTCCGACGAGCTCCCGCAGCCCGGGCAGCACGCCTTGGTTGTACGGGATCTGACACCGACCCGGATCACCTCGCCGTCGTCCTGCACCGACATCACCCTGATCTCCGGGGCCGACAGGAACAGCAGCTCTTCCAGCCGGAGCAGTACCTCGCGCACAGCTCAGAACCATCAGCCCGAACACCGCCGTCATCGGCCGTTTCCAGACGATCTCGGGAGGCGTCCCGACGAGCTCAACGGTCACACGGAGTAGTCACACCACAGAAGTTGGACCAGAACCGGTTCCGACCTACGCAGCCACGGGGCGGACGATCCGCTGGAGCTGGTCGGCGGTGGCCACCTTCAACACCCCGAGCGCGGCGAGGACGTCGCCGCGCAGCTTGCTGGTCGACCCGTTCGGATAGTCCGCCGACCTGGCCCACGCCTTCTGGCCGGCCACCGCCTGGTCCTCGCCCACTCCCCTGCCCCTCTCGCTCGCCCGCCGCCCGCCCGCTCTGTTCGCCGCGCGCAGCGCCCCGGCCCCGCCGGGAGGCCGCCCGGCCGGTGGAGGGAGAGCCCAGCGGCTCGGGAGCGGCCGTCGAACCCTCCGACCGACCCCAACCCCACCCACCACACCCACACTCAACAGCACAGGAAGGACAGGGGAGGAAAGAAGGGTTGTCGGGATTCCCGGTGAGAGGTTGCCAGGCCATCTGACCTGGGCTTTTGCCCGATCCGGGGCGAAACCTTGCGGTAGGGGGTTCGGCACGGGGACCGGTAGGTGCTGCGGAAGCACTCCGCCGGGGTTGGCCACCAACCTTGACGGCCGGTGAGGTGGGCCGGCCGCCGGACCATCCGCGTCCGCCGGCCATCTCGCCGCCGCGCAACTCCTGCTGCTGCACAAGGCGGTGCCGGTGCTCTGGGGCTTCGCCGCCGAGCACCCACTGACGCATCCCATGGCGTCGACCACTGACACGACCTGACGCCGCCCACTGGCAAACCCGCGTCACCCGCCCACTACCGCCACCCCTCCCGGGGGGCGCACCCAAAACCCAACGGCACGCCGCAGGCGCAAACCCGAACCGACCAACCGACCAAGACCAAAGGACAAGGAGAAGGGTTGTCGGAATTTCCCCGGCCGCGGACAGGTGCTCTGACCTGCGCCGATGCCGGTCCGGGCGGTGGGGCGGTGTGCTCACAAGACACCCGAAGAGACACCCCAGAAGGTGCCCCACAAGGTCCTCCACAAGACACTCCACAAGACACGGGCCCCGTCCGAGGGCGGCCAGGCCGCCGGGCTCGGGTGCCCGACGACCTGGCCGTCGCCGGTGACCTTTGACAAACAACCTTGACCGATTGACAGGTGATCTTGACCAGCTCCGGCTTCCGCGGGATGGCGGGTTAGGTCAGTCGGCGTGGCTGTCCGGAGGGGGCCAGGTCCCGTCGAACGCCGGTCCGCAGTCGAGGGGAAGGTTGGCCACCACCAGGGCGGCAGCCTCCTTCGGGGTGAGTCCTTCTCCCAGGACCGACGAGTAGCGGGGCCCGTGGACCGTGCATCTGGTGTCGGTGTGCGCGTTGCCCGAGATGAACGGCAGGTCGTTGCTCCATGGGTACTGCGTGTTCCTGTGGAAACTGAGGCTCCCGTGGCTGGGGAACGGGAACAGGGCCCGCAGGCGCGGTTCGGCGTAGGCGGCCTCCATCACCCCCTGATCTCCCCGCCGTACCTTGGGGTCGCCCTCCAGCATTCGCCGCCAGGTCCGCTCAACCGTCGTCTCCTCAGTCATCCGGCGATGATGGCCTCTGTCCCTTCGGGCGGGCAATTCGGCTGGCTCTCCTTGTTCGAGCAGCACTTCAGAGCGCCTACCGAGCCGAGCACCGGTCAAGATCGCTTGGCAATCGGTCAGGATCGGGTGTCAGCGGACAGCCGGTTCGGCGGTGTGCGGCCGAGGTGCTGTCCCAGGTCTGTCCCAGGCAGGGCGCGGAACACTCCCACCTGGGGTTTTGGGGTGGGACAGTCCAGGTCCGTCCCAGGCTGCCAGGCTGGCGGTTGACCCGTCTCAGCGAAGTCTGACGAGTCTCACGGAAGTTTGACCGCGGCATTCACCCCATTCCTCGGACCGGAGTCCAGATGTCAAAACGGCGGCTCGTCAGGGTGAGCAGCGGCATTCCACGGATCGTCTGCCGGGTCGGGCTGCGGGGGCTGCTGGAGAAGCCGCAGTGCTTCGTCGACGCGGCCGAGCTCGACGAGGAGTTCGGCCCGGAACGGGACGAGGTGACCGGGGTGTCGTTCGAGAACGGTGAGGGCCTCCTCGGTGCGGCCAGCCTCACAGAGGAGTTCGGCCAGGGACCAGGCTGCGTACCAGGTGTCGCCCTCGGGGTGGACCCGGGCTCGCTCGACCGCTTCGTCGGTCAGCCCACACCGGGCCATGAGCGGCAGCCGCATCCGGAAGAAGTCCCAGTCCTCGACGCCGCGGCGTTCCTTCAGATCGTCCAGGTACACCAGGGCGTCCTGGGCCCGGCCCTGCCCTGCATACAGGTCGCACAGCGTGTTGATGATCCAGTCCTCCGCCCCGCCCGGCCGGCCCGCGAGGCCCCGCATCACCTCGATCGCCTCGTCGGCCCGCCCGTGCCGGACCAGGAGTTCGGTGAGCGGGACGGCTACGTGCCACAGGCCGTCGGACTCGTCGGCGAACGTCCGGTAGGCGGCGATCGCCCCTTCCACGTCGCCGCGCTCCTCCAGGACCTCGGCCAGGCGCTGCGCGGCGTGCCCGTGGTACTCCGTGGCCGCGTACGCGCGCAGTTCCCCGATCCGGTCGTGCCGGGCCAGCAGGTCGGCCAAGGCGTCGCGGCCGTTGACCGACGTACCGTCCCGACGCCCCATCAGGGCGATCGCCTCGTCGATGCGGCCCTGCCGCTCCCGCACGTCGGCGAGCAGCTCGACGGCGTTGAACGGCTCCAGGCGCATCCTGCCGCAGTCGAGGTCGTCGCAAGCCGGGGCCGCCGCCCCGATCCGCGCCTCCAGCAGCGCCGCGGCCTGCTCGTCCAGACCCGCCGTCGCGGCGACGTCCACCAAGGCCGCGGCGAGGAACCAGTCCTCGATCCCGGGGCACAGCATGGCGAACGCCTCCTCGCCCCGGCCGTGCCGGGCCAGCAGACGCGCGAAGAACTCCACGAACAGCCGGTCCCCGCCCTGCGCGCGGGAACGGCAGAGCACGATCGCTTCGTCGGTCCGCCCCCAAGCCTCCAGCAACTCGGCCCGGCCCCGGACCGCCGGCCACCAGCCCGTCGCCACGTACGGGGCGAGGACATCCAACGCCCACTCGTACTGCCGCCGTTCGCCCAGCAGATGCGCCCACGCCAGCGCACAGAACCACTCCCCCCTCCCGGCCTGCCGTTCCACCTCCCGCTCGTGGCCGAGTTCGAGCAGCCTGGCGACCAGCGTGGAGGGAATGCAGCCCGACGAGGTCCGGGCCCGACGTTCAAGATCAGCAGCGTCCACGGCCCGCACCCTAAACGCCGTCACCGACAGCGCCCAGCGTCCGCCAGCGGTCAAACTCCGCTGAGACAAACCCGACGCCGTCAAACTTCATTGAGACCGGTCAAACTTCGGCGAGACGGGTCAGGCGGGCAGTGTCCTTTGACATGCGATCTTGACCGATTGCCAGGTGATCTTGACCGGTGTCACCGGAGAAGCATCGGTAGGGTCAGCCCATGGACAACCTGCTGGAGAACGTGGACCGCGAGATCCTGAGCGGCCGGTTCATTCACGCGATCAAGGCATACCGAGACGCGACCGGCTGCACGGCGCGCGAGGCGATGGACTTCATCTGAGAGCGCGATGCGGAGCTGCCCCGCGACGGCCGAGCCCCTGACCTTGTCGGCACCTAACCGGTCAAAGTCACCTGACAATCGGTCAAGATCACTTATCAGAGGACACCGCGGCGGCCCGCTCCCGATCCGTCGGGGCGGGCCGTCGTCGTGTCCGTTGACAGGTGGCTTTGACCGATTGCCACATGATCTTGATCGGCGCGATGGCGCCGACGCGCGTGGCCGCCGTCAGTCAGGCACCTTGTCAGCCCGCACGCTGTTCGCGTCGAGGTGCAGCTCGTAGACGGTGGTGCAGTCGGCGGCCAGCGTTGCGACGGGTGTTCCGCACCGGCACGCGCGATTAAGGCCCTGGTCTCCGGACGGGCCGCCGCAGCACCCCATGCTCGTGTCCACCAGCATCGTCAGGCCTGCCGCGTCATCGGGATGCAGGACGATGTTGCCCCGGGGTCCGGCGGACCTCAGTGAGCCACGCATATCGGACTTCCCGCCCGCCCGGCGCTGAGCGGGGCCATCCTCGTCGTCCGGGTAGGGCTCGTACGGGGCACCCCACGGGTCGGTCTCGATCGCGTAGTGCCCCCGGGGGATCGTCGCTTCCGGTCCCCGGGCCCCCGGCCTCGGCTGCTCGAAGGGCGGGGGCTCTGGAACAGCGGGCAGCGGCGTCAGCGCAGGTGTCAGGGCCGCGCCGCACTCGACGCAGTGGAAGATCATCATCAGAGCAGTTCTATCCGCTCGACGCGATGCGTGCACTTGAATTCCGGCTCCAACGGTGGTCCCGAACCACAGTCGATCATCCCGACGAGGCCTCGACGAAGCCCAGCTCAAACTCCGACAGCACGGCATCGCCGTACGCCCGCGCAGCAACCGCCGCCGCTTCCCCCGCACCGATCAAGATCAGGTGGCAAGAACCTACTGGTGGTCAAGGTCGCATGGCAAACAGTCAAAGTCACCTGTCACAGGTCAGGCGAGTTGACCCGTCTCAAGTTAGTTTGACGAGTCTCAACGGAGTTTGACCGACTGTTCGGCCCGGTCCGTGATGCCACCAGGGCAGGTGGAAACGCCTTACCGGCGTTCGGCAAGCCACAGAGCGAGCCGGCCTGCGAGCGGATCCAGGCCGCGCGGGGGGTCGGGCGGCCCCGTGAGGGGGACGCTGCCTGGCTGGTACTGGAAGAAGAAGCTCAGATCGCCGTCGGCAGGGGCCAAGGACACCAAGGGAGTCAGAGGATCCGTCCCGGCCATGAAGCGCGGGCTCTCCCACTCCGGCGAGATCTCCGCGATCGGGGCACCCTCGGCCCGGTTCCAGCCGAGGAACATCACCCAGCGGGCACCGCGCATGCGGAGGGGATAGCCCGCCACCTGGGCCACGAACTCGCCCAGGGTGACGGCGGCGTCGAAGGTAACGTCCCGCTGGTGCGGTGCATCGCAGTCGTCCCCCATGCACACGCTGCCGCGCGTCAGGACCACTTTCACTGTCATGTCCGGACGCTAGCCCCTGAAGCCAATTATCGTCAATGTGACATTAATGACGATCGGGGCGACCACCAACTCCGCCGGCAAACACTCCATCACCTCCACCCCCGCCCCGGACGATCAAACTTCGCTGAGACGGGTCAGGTGGTCCTACGTTGTTGGTGGGTTGGACGGGCCGTCGTAAGGTCCAGAGATCCAGAGGCGCCGGGTATGGCTTTCAGGCGGTTGCACGCGATGGC
>NZ_JOGH01000148.1:0-16176 GCF_000721345.1 Kitasatospora sp. NRRL B-11411
GTTCGGTGGGGGGGCTCGGGTTCGGGCGGGTTTTCGGGGTGGGGGTCGGTGTTCGGTTTTTTGGGCGGTTGCGGTGGGGGTGAGCAGTCATATCCGGTCATGATGCGACCAATACGAAAAGCGGGCGCGGTGCGGGCCCGCGCCCGCCCTACCCTGGCGGCGGCGCGATCTGACGGTCCGTCAGATCGGCTGCTGAGCCGAGGTGGAGAAACAGTGCTGAACAGCCAGCGTCCGCCCCATCGGAAACCGAACCCGAACCCCGAACCGGCCCCCGGGCCGACCCGTCCGCTGCGCGCCGCCCTGGCCGCGGCGCTCACCACCGCCCTGCTGCTGCTCGGACCGGGCGGCCTCGTCCCCGCGAGCGGTCGGGCCGCCGCCGACACCGCCACCGCCGCCGACACCGGCTCGGGCTCCGCGCTGGTGAAGAGCGTGCAGAACGCCACCCACCCCGGGGCCGCCACCGCCGAACACGGCGACACCCTCAACTGGACCGTGCAGTACGACAACCGGACCCCCGGCGACGCGGCCGCCCCCGCCACCGTCACCGACCCGATCGCCGGGGCCGGGGCGGGCCAGAGCTACCTGCCCGGATCGCTGCAGGTCCCGCCCGGCTGGACGCCGTCCTGGTCCACCGACGGCACCACCTTCGGGCCCACCGACACCGGCGCGGCCACCGTCGCCGTCCGGGCCGAGAACCCGGTCGCCCGGGCCGGCGGCACCGAGGTCTCCCCGCTGCTGCTGGCCCCCGTCCAGCCCACCGCGCAGGCCACCGGCGGCGACGGCTACACCCCCGTGCTGTACCGCACGCCCAACGGCGAGGTGCAGGCCTGGAGCATCTACCACCACGCCTCGCCCGCCGCCGCCAAGGTGGTGTGCAGCAGCCTCACCACCGGCCAGCCCTGTACCGGCGGCCCCTGGCCGCGCCCGCTGAACACCGCCGCCGGACCGCTCGGCACCGGCAACACCGGCGACCTCGGCAGCCCGCTGACCACCAAGTACGTGATCGACCCCCAGCAGTCGAACCTGCTCTACTACCCCGCCAACACCGCCACCGGCGTCGGCATCGGCTGCCTCGACCTGGCCGCCCACGCCAACTGCGGCTTCACCGCGCTCGCCAACAACGGCACCTCCCCCAGCAGCGCCAACAACCTGGCCGGCCTGGCCAAGGTCGGCGACAACCTGTACGCCGTCGCCAGCACCGGCCAGGTGCTGTGCATGGCCCTGCCCGGCCGCACCCCCTGCGCCGGACAGCCCTACGCCCCGGTCGTCGCCGCCAACCACGACCTGCCCGGCACCCCCGGCGCCCTCTACCAGGGCGGCCTGACCGCCATCGGCGACAAGGTCTTCGCCTCCTCCGCCCCGCAGGGCAGCGGCTCCACCACCCCCGGAGCGCCCGCCCTCGGCTGCTTCGACACCAGCACCAACACCACCTGCGCCGGCTGGAGCACCCCGCACCCCGCCGGACCCGGCGCCGCGTACTACACCTACGACGCCTTCACCGCCTACGACACCGCCGGCCACCCCAACGGCGTCTGCACCAGCACCGTCGGCGGCGCCAACGTCCTCACCACCTGCTACGCCGTCGACGGCACGCCGCTCACCGCACCCGGCATCCTCGGCACCCTCAGCGGCGGCACCCTCACCTTCGACCCCGAGACCGTCGTCACCGACAGCGGCACCCGCAGCTACTTCCCGGCCTGGGGCGGCAGCGGCGGCAGCGGCGTCACCCTCTGCTACGACTGGACGGCCGCCGCCCCCTGCGCCGGCTTCCCGCTGCCCGCCACCCACCCCAGCGCCAACGGCGGCACCACCCGCGACTACGGCTACAGCTACGACAGCACCACCCGCTGCCTGATCGGACTCGGCGACGCCGGAATCCTGTTCTCGATGGACCCGGCCACCGCCGCCAGCCCCTGCATGCACAGCGGCGCCACCGTCACCCTCAAACCCGCCTCCTTCTACTGCGACGGCGGCAGCGGCCACGTCCAGGCCTACACCCGGGCCCGGCTCACCGACCTCGACCTCACCCACCTCGACCTGAGCGCCTCCCGGGTCCTGGTCACCGACCCCGACGGCACGCCCGTCAGCACCCCCGGCCTCGCCCCCGACGGCACCGTCGACCTCTCCGGCGTCGACCCCGCGGCGCACCCCGCGCTCACCGTCACCGCGCAACTCGTGCTCACCACCACCGGGGACTTCACCGCCACCAACCACCCCATGCTGGTCGTCGAGTACCGGGGCGACGCGCCGCAGATCTGCTTCCGCACCACGGTCGCCGCGAGCTGCACCACCACCTCGGTCAGCAACACCGCCACCGGCACCGACACCACCGGCACGTTCACCTCCAACACCGTCACCGCCCCCGTCGCGCCCGGCACCGGCTGCCAGCCGAAGGTCAGCGTCGAGAAGGAGATCTGCGGCTCCCTCAACCCGCACGACTGCGCCCCCGGCGGACCCGGACCCTGGGCCAAGACCAGCCCCGTCGGACTGCTCGGACTGCTCGGCACCGCGCACTGGCGGATCACCGTCACCAACGCGGGCCCGGTCGACGCCGCCACCGTCACCGTCAACGACCCCAGCACGCCCGCCTGCCGCAGCGCCGCCGGGACGTTCGCGCTGGCCGCCGGGAGCAGCCGCCAGGTCTACTGCGACTCGCTGCTGCTGGCCCTGCCGGTGAAGAACACCGCGTCCGCCAGTTTCGTCGCGGCGAACGCGCCCGCCGGGACCGTCCCGACCACCACGGCGCCGTCCGCGGCGGTCGCCTGCTCGCTGCTGTGCCTGCTGGCCGTGCCGTAGCACCGGCCGACACCCCTGGAACGGAAGGAGGTTGACGGACCGGTCGGCCGCCGGGCGGGGGGCCCGGCGGCCGACCGGCCGGGGAGCCGGTGGGAGGGGTTCTGCTGAGGGCAGAGCGGCGCGGGCCCTCCGGGCGGGGTGCGGTGCCTAGGCTTGGGGGATGACAACTCGTGCGCCGGACACCCAGACCGCCCGTGTCGTTCCGCTGCGCCCGCAGCAGGCCCCGCCGCCCGTGCCGGAGCCCAGGGAGCCGCTGCTGCGGGACGTGGTGGGCGGGGTGCTGCGGCGCGAACGCCTCACCCAGGGACGGACGTTGAAGGACGTCGCGGAGGCCGCCCGGATCTCGGTGCCCTACCTGTCGGAGCTGGAACGCGGCCGCAAGGAAGCCTCCTCCGAGGTGCTCGCCGCCGCCGCCCGGGCGCTCGGGCTGGGCCTCGGGGACGTGCTCTCGCTGGTGCAGCGGGAACTGGTCGCGGTGCACAGCACGGCCGGCCGCGGCCGGACCGCGACCGCCGGCCGCTACGGCGGGCTCTGCCTGGCGGCCTGAGCGTCGGACACCCGTACCCGCCACACCCGTACCCGCCGGTGCGCGCCCGCCCCCTTCGGACGGAAGGGGGCGGGCTCGCACCGGCACGGGGGGACGAGGGGCTCAGGGGGCGGGGACGCGGCTGTTCAGGACCCGGTCGGCGAGGCCGTAGGCGACGGCCTCCTCGGCGCTGAACACCTTCTCGCGGTCCAGGTCGGCGCGCAGCGCGGCCACCGGGTGGCCGGTGTGCCGGGAGAGCACCTCCTCGACCTGGGAGCGGATCCGGAGCACCTCCTTGGCGGCCAGGCTGAGGTCGGAGACGGTGCCGCGCTGCCCGCCGCTGGCGGGCTGGCTGAGCAGCACCCGGGCGTGCCGCAGCACCGAACGCCGCCCCGGGTCGCCGCCGGCCAGCAGGACCGCCGCGGTGGAGGCGGCCTGGCCGACGCAGAAGGTGGCGATCGGGCACTGCACGAACGACATCGCGTCGTAGATCGCCATCAGCGAAGTGAACGACCCGCCGGGCGAGTTGAGGTAGACGGCGATCTCCTGCTCGGGGGCCGCCGCCTCCAGGTGCAGCAGCTGGGCGATCACCACGTTGGCCACGCCGTCGTCGATCTCGGTGCCGAGGAAGACGATCCGCTCGTTCAGCAGCCGGCTGAACACGTCGTAGGAGCGCTCGCCCTGGGCGGTCCGCTCGATCACGTAGGGAATCGGGTAGGAGGCCATGTCACAGCCCCGCCCGTCGACGGGACGCGGCCGTGCCGATGTCGGCCAGCGACTCCAGCACCTGGTCCACCATCCCGTACTCGCGGGCCTGCTCGGCGGTGAACCAGCGGTCCCGGTCGCCGTCCCGGGCGATGGTCTCCGGGCTCTGCCCGGTGTGCTCGGCGGTGATCCGCTCGATGGCCTGCTTGGTGTACTCCAGGTTCTCCGCCTGGATGGCGATGTCCGACGCGGTGCCGCCGATGCCCGCCGACGGCTGGTGCATCATGATCCGCGCGTTCGGCAGCGCGAACCGCTTGCCCGGCGCGCCCACCGTCAGCAGGAACTGCCCCATGCTGGCCGCGAACCCCATCGCCAGGGTGGAGACGTCGTTCGGGATCAGCCGCATGGTGTCGTAGATCGCCAGCCCGGCCGTGACCGAACCGCCCGGGCTGTTGATGTACAGGCTGATGTCGGCCCGCGGGTCCTCGGCCGAGAGCAGCAGCAGCTGCGCGCACACCCGGTTCGCCGACACGTCGTCGACCTGGGTGCCGAGCAGGACGATCCGCCGGGCCAGCAGCAGCGCCGCCAGGTGGTCGTCGAACGGGTTGGGCGGGGTGTCGCCGTCCTCCGCCCGGGGGCGGAGGGCGCTGAGCGGTGGAGTCATCGGATCTCCCGGTGGGTGGTGACGGAGGGTCGGTGACTCCACTGTCGGCTCCCGGCGGCCCCCGGCGAAGGGTTCTCTGCCCGCCGCAGATTCGCTGCGGGCAGAGGGGCGAGGGGCAGTGCGGTGCGGTGCGGGGCTCAGGGGCGGGTCGCCAGCCGGTGCAGGTCGGTGGCGAGCCGGTGCAGGTGGTGGCGGGTGGCGTCGAAGTGGCGGTGGTCGGCGGGGACGGCCGGGGCGAGCGCGGTGTCCACCGTCCGCTCCACCTCGTCGATCAGCGCGGCCCAGCGCGCGGTCGCCCCCTGCCGCCACGGCGGCTCCCGCCGGACCCGCTCGAACTCGGCCCGGGCCGCCGCGAGTTGCAGGTGCGGGGCGGTGGCGACGGAGACGGCGGCGCCCGGCCGGTACGGGGCCGGGGCCGCGGTCCGGGGGTGGCGCGGGGTCAGCGCGAGGGCGGCCTGCTCGACGGCGCCGGCCAGTCGGCGGGCCACCACCGGGTGCCGGTGGCGCGGGCCGAACAGCTCACCGGCCAGCACCGCGGCCAGGCAGCCGATCGCGCAGGACGCCAGGTTCGGCAGCAGCAGCGGCAGGCCCGGATCGCCCGCGAGCTGAGTGGCCATCAGCACCACCGTGGCCAGCGCCGCCGCCTGGTACAGGTAGCCGGTGCCGGACAGCGCCGGGACCAGCCCCGCCGCCAGCGCCAGCACCGCCAGCAGCGCCCCGTCCGGCCCGGCGCAGGCCAGTACCAGCGCCAGTACCAGCCCGCTGCCCAGCAGTCCCAGCGCGGTGCCGCAGAACCGTTCCAGCGCACGCCCGGTGACCGGACCGACCTCCGGACGGCAGACGAAGGTCACGTTCAGCACCGCCCAGTACGGGTGCCGCAGGTCCCAGTGCGCGGCCGCCGCCCCCGCCAGCAGCAGCGCCGCCCCCACCCGCAGGCCGCCCAGCCAGGACCGCGGATCCGCCAGCACCGCCCGGACCACCGCCCGCCGCCGGCCCGGGGACAGACCGGCCGACAGACCGGCCCGCAGACCGGCCCGCAGACCGGCCGACCCGGTGGGCCCCGGGCCCGGCGCCACCGCCGCGCGGGCCGCCCGGACCAGCCGGGCGTCCAACGGGCCGTTCCCCGGTGGCCACGCCCCGCCCGCGCCCGGACGCCCCGCCGCCGCCCGCTTCGCCGCCGCCCGCCCCGCCGCCACCCGGCCGGCCTCGGCCCGCAGCCGGCCGACCAGCGCCGGATCGGCCACCAGCCCCCGGGCCCCCGCCGAGGACGCCGTCTCGGCCAGCGCCAGCAGGCCCGGCAGGTGCCGGGCCAGCAGCACGCTGCCCCCCACCGAACCGGTGTGCCGGGCCCGCTCCAGCACGTCGTGCAGCGCCCGCCGCCGCGCCGTCCCGGCCGGGCCCGCCGCGTCCGGCGCCAGCACCGCCGCACACCCCGTCAGGCACTGCGCCAGCAGCGCCCGTTCGGCCCGGCCCCGGAAGAACGGCCGCCCGGCCAGCGCCAGCCCGACCACCGACAGCCCGCCCAGCAGCATCAGCGCCGGCGGCCACCAGAGCGGCCCCGGCAGCGGCAGGTCCATCGCCACCTCGGCGTCCATCAGCAGGATCATCGCGCCCAGTGACCCCTCCACCCCCAGCGCGGCCAGCACCCCCGCCACCACCCCCAGCGCGGGCAGCACGCCCGGCGCGAACCACCGCCCCTCCGCCGCCAGCATGGCGAACGCCCCGGCCGCGCCCAGCAGTTGGGGCAGCAGCATGGTGATCGCCCGGTGCCGGTAGGCGGCCGCCACATCGGTCAGCACCGCCGACAGCGCCCCCATCGCCACCATCACCCCCTCCGCGGGCCGCCCCACCCCCAGCCCGACCCCGGCCGGGGCGGTCACCGCCAGCGCCGACCGCCACACCGCCGGGGAGACGGCGGGCCGCCCCTTGGGCGCACAGGTCTGCCGCACCCACCGCAGGGTCCGGCCCGACTCCCGCCGGAGCCGGGCCCGCCCGGAGCGGGACGGGACCGCCGCCGGTCCCGGGGCCGGTTCCGCGACCGGCTCCAGGCCCGCGTCCGGGGTCGGCTTCGGGCGCCGGGCCCGGGGCAGCGGGAAGTCGGACCGGAGCGTGCGGTGACGCCCGTGTCGAAGTGTTGACATGCGGCACATGCAAGGCGACGCCCCGCCCCCGCCGACCCGGCGCCACCGCCGCTCTGCGCCGCCTGGAGTCGGGATTTCGCTTGCCCGGGGGAGACCGCGTGACCTCGCGGCGTCCCCCGGATGGAGTGCGTAACCCCCTCGCCGGCCCCGGTCCTTGCTCCGGCCCCGGCGAGGCTCGGGAACGGCCGCCCGCGCACCGGGCCGGCGGGTTCGGGCCCGGTGGCTCAGTAGTGGGCGCCGAGGTCCTTCCAGGCGCCCCACTCACCGGTGGTCCCGGGCTGCTCGCCCTGCGTCCACCACTTGGCCTGCCAGTTGTGGCCCGTCCACGAGACGGCGTCGCCGTTGGTGTAGACCCGCGCGGGGTTCCAGGCGGCGGCGGCGCAGGGCGGCGGGGGGACGGGGCTCACCACGGTGAGGGTGTAGGTGATGTCGGCCCGGAACGAGTTGCCCCGCCCGGTCACCGTCAGCTTGTAGGTGCCGGGGACGGTCGCGGACGTGGTCGCCAGCGACAGGGTGGCGGCCGAGTCGCTCTGGTTGCCCGGATAGCTGGTGAAGACCACGGCGGGGTCGACCGAGGCGGTGACCCCCGCCGGGGTGCCGCTGACCCCGACCGTCACGTACTCCACCTGGGCGTGGTTGACCGCCGCGCTCACCGTGGTGGTCACCGAGGATCCGGCGACCACGCTGCCCGCGTCCTGGCTCAGGTGCATGAGGAAGCTGGGCCCCTCGTCGGTGACCGAGGGGAAGGGGGACGAGGGCGACGAGGGCGACGGGGAGTGGTAGACGGGCGGGGGGTTGGTGAACGGCTGGAAGGCCCTGCTGAACTGCCAGGCGCTCTGCGCGGTGCCCGAGCAGGAGTCCGACCCGGCCGTGCCCGGGCAGTCGCCGTTGTCGCGCTGCAGCGACCGGAACGACAGGGTGTTGACGCCCTTGCCCGCCGCCCAGCTCTCCACGGCGGCGGCGTCGGCGGTGCTGAACGTCTCCTCCGGGCCGTAGTGGTCGACGCCGATCATCTCGGTGATCCCGATCGAGCCCCACAGCTGCGCGTCGGTCCTGGACGGGTACAGCTGCTGCAGCTGGTCGTGCAGGCCCTGCGCGGAGCTCCGGGTGTCGGCGGCCATGTCGTGCCGGGGGCCGTCGCGGTAGTCGAACGTCAGCAGGTTGACGACGTCGACCCGGGCGCCGTTGCACAGCGCGTTCTGCAGCACCGCCAGGCCGCCGGGGGTCAGGCCCGCGGGGGTGGCCGGCAGGGTGTACGAGAACTGGAGGGGGCGGCCGACGGACGCGGCCCAGTCCTCGGTCAGCTTGACCGCCTTGTTGCGGCGGTCGATGCCGGCCGAGTCGGTCAGCGAGTCGCCCTCGACGTCCAGGTCGATCCGGCTGACGCCGTACGACAGGACGACGTTCTGGAAGGCCATGGCGATCGCCCCGACATCGGTGCAGCTGTCGGCGATCTCGGTGCCGGCGCGGTCGGCCGCGGGCCCGCCGAAGGACAGGACGGCGTCGCCGCCGCCCGCCCGGAGGTAGCTGATGTCGTCGGTGAACCTCGGCGCCCGGTCGACCCGGAAGGCCGGGGTGCTGGTGTCGCCGTTCCAGTACGGCGTGCAGGAGCCCTTGGCGGCGGCCTGGATGGGGCCCAGCGTCACGAACTTGTTGCCGGACCGCGTGGAGAGGGTGGACAGGCTGTCGCCGGTCGTCCGGGCGTCGACGTACGGGGCGAAGACCTGGGCGGGCAGTGGGGTGCCCGCCGCGCTGGCGGTGCCCGAGCCGGTCAGGGTGAGACCGGCCAGGGCGGTGACGCCGAGGACTCCGGCGAGCAGGGCTCGGAATGGTCTGCGAACGGGTCCTGTCATGGACCGCGCTCCCTTCAACTGTGGGGGGAGGTAACGGACTTCGGCCTTCGAGGGGCACTGGTCCGGACCAATAGTCGTGGTCCGGGCCGCAGGACTGTCAAGAGTCCTTACAGACCATCCGGTCGACCGGTCCGGCGACTCCCGCTTTCGTTGATTTTCATGGAACAGTCGTTTTTTTGCAGAACAGACAGTAGCCTTCGGACATGAAGAAGAAGCTGGACGAGGTGGCCCGGTTCGCCGGCGTGAGCACGGTGACGGTGAGCCGGGTGCTGCGCAACCGGCCGGGGGTGTCGCGGGAGACGCGCGAGGCGGTGCTGACGGCGCTGGACGTGATGGGCCTGGAGCGGCCCGCCGGCTTCCGTTCGGAGCGGGCGCCGCTGGTCGGCCTGGTCGTCCCCGACCTGCAGAATCCCGTCTTCCCGGCGTTCTGCGAGGTGCTGGCGGGGGCGCTGAGCAAGCAGGGGCTGATGCCGGTGCTGTGCACCCGCACCGCCGACGGCGTCTCGGAGGCGAACTACATCGAGATGCTGCTGCGGCAGAACGTCGCCGGCATCGTGTTCGTGGGGGCCAGCTACGCGGACGCCGGGCCCGAGCAGGGGCGGGCGCTGCGCGAGCGCGAGGTGCCGGTGGTGCTGATCAACGCGGCCGACGGGCACCGGGGTTCGTCGCTGGTCTCGGTCGACGACGAGGCCGCCGTCGAGCAGGCGCTGGCCCACCTGGAGGCGCTCGGGCACGAGCGGATCGGACTGCTGCTCGGCCCGGCCGGACACGTGCCGTCCGTACGCAAACTCGAGGCGTTCGCCCGGCACCTGCGCCGGCGCGGGCGGGAGGGGGAGCTGGGTCGGCTGGTGGCCCACGCGATGTTCTCGATGGACGGCGGAGCGGCGGCCGTGCCCAGGCTGGTGGGGGCCGGGGCGAGCGCGGTGGTGTGCGCGAGCGACGCGCTGGCGCTGGGCGCGGTGCGGCGGCTGCGGCGCGAGGGCCTGGTGGTGCCGGACGACGTCTCGGTGGTCGGGTTCGACGACTCTCCGTACATGATTGCCACCGATCCGCCGCTGACCACGGTGCGCCAGCCGACCGCCGTGATGGCCGCCGCGGCGGCAAAGGCCCTGGTCGACCAGATCGAGGGTCGCCAAGTGCCCGCCGGGGAGGTGCTGTTCGAGCCCGAGCTGATCGTGCGCGGGTCGACCGCTCCGGCACGCGCAGTGATCTCTACCGGGAAGTAGGTCACGAAACCGGGCGGCACGCAAGGATATTGCGTCAAGCTGTTGACTCTTTGCGTTCACGATGTCAGTGTTCGGGTCATCGACGAGCGCCCGAGGCAACCAGCCGGGCCTCCTCATCCGTCAAGCCGCTTGCGCGTTCGTCCACCCCGGCGCAAGCGGTTGCAGGTCCCACGGAAGGTCCGAATCAGCATGGGCAGCAACAGAATTCGCCGTGTCTCCGCCGTGGCGCTGGCCACGGCCACCGCCCTCGCGGCCGCCGCCTGCGGCAGCAGCGGCAGCGGCTCGGGTGACACCGGCGGTGTGGTCACCATCTCGGTCAACGGCCTCCCCCCGGCCACCCAGACCGTGGACCGCAAGAACTTCGAGGACGACGTCAAGGCGTTCGAGGCGAGCCACCCGAACATCAGGATCGACGCCCACGAGGGCCTGATGGACCCGAAGACCTTCGCCGCCAAGCTCGCGGGCGGGCAGCTGGAGGACGTCTACTACGTCTACTTCACCGACCCCGCGGGCCTGATCCAGCGTCACCAGGCCGCCGACATCACCCCGTACCTGAAGGACGTCCCCGCGCTCGCCGACGTCAAGCCCGAGCTGCAGCGGGTCTTCACGGGCAAGGACGGTAAGGTCTACGGCCTGCCCACCGGCAACTACTCGATGGGCCTGGTCTACAACCGCGAGCTGTTCACCAGGGCCGGGCTGGACCCGGACAAGCCGCCGACCACCTGGGACGAGGTCCGCACCGCCGCGCAGAAGATCACCGCGCTCGGCGACGGCACCACCGGCTACGCCGACTTCTCCAAGAACAACCAGGGCGGCTGGCACCTGACCTCCTGGATCTACTCGCTGGGCGGCGAGGTCGCCACCCAGGACGGCTCGGGCAAGTGGAAGGCCGCCGTCGACTCCGACGCGGGACACAAGGCGCTGCAGTACCTGCACGACATGCGGTGGACCGACGACAGCATGGGCAGCCGCCAACTGCTGGAGATCCCCGACGTCCAGAAGATGATGGGCGCGGGCAAGCTCGGCATGTACCTCGCCGGCCCCGACAACATCCCCACCATCGTCAAGCAGTTCGAGCGCAAGTACGACGAGTACGGGCTGGCCGCGATGCCCGGCACCGCGACGCTCGGCGGCGGCGACGGCTTCATGTTCAACCCGAAGGACACCCCGGCGAAGATCAAGGCCGGCCTGGCCTGGGTCCAGTGGAAGTACCTGAACCCGGACCGCCAGGAGGAGACCGACAAGAAGTCGGCCGGCTCCGACATCCCGATCGGCCTGCCCCAGCCCGACCTGTTCGACGGGAAGAGCGGCGAGACGGTCAAGGCCGTGCACGCCAAGTACGCCAACGTCCCGCAGCGGAACTACCAGCCCTTCGTGGACCGCTCCGCGGAGGTGAAGGTCAAGGTCGAGCCGCCGAACGCGCAGCAGATCTACACCGTGCTGGACGGCGTGATGCAGGCCGTGCTGACCAAGCAGGACGCGAACGTCGACGAGCTGCTGAAGGACGCGCAGAAGAAGGTCGACACCATCCTCGCCACCGCGCAGTGAGCCCGGGGCGCGGCCGGCCGCACGCCCCCGCCGCGGCCGGCCGCACCCCGACCGTCCTCCTCCCGTCCTCCCGTCCTCTGCCCGTCCTCGGTCCGTCCTCCCGGTCCCGCCCGAGCCGAAAGCCACCAGCCATGAAGGTCGACACCGTCGGCGCCCCGCGCCGCGCCCAGCGGCGGCCCGCCGCCGACCCCGCACCGTCCCCGCCCTCCTCCCCGCGCCGGGCGGGACTGCGCCGCCGCGTCGCCGACAACCTCGTCGGGTACCTGTTCCTCGGCGCCGGCATCCTCGCCTTCGCGCTGTTCTCCTGGTACCCGATCGTCCGCGGGTTCCTGCTGAGCTTCCAGCAGGTCGACTTCGCGCAGCCCGCGACCTGGGTCGGCCTGGACAACTTCCAGCGCCTGTTCGACGACCCGCTGTTCCTCACCGCCTGGCGCAACACCCTGTGGTTCACCGCGCTGGCCCTGGTGTTCGGCTTCGCCGCGCCGTTCGTCACCGCCGTCGTCCTCAACGAGCTGCGCCACGGCCGGGCCTACCTGCGGATGACCGTCTACCTGCCGGTCATGCTGCCCCCGATCGTCACCGTCCTGCTGTGGCGCTGGTTCTACGACCCGGGCCCGGGCCTGTTCAACCACGCGCTGGGAATCCTGCACCTGCCCCCGCAGCAGTGGCTGGAGTCGGAGAACCTCTCGATGCTGTCCCTGGTCCTGGTCTCCACCTGGGCCAACATGGGCACCACCACGCTGATCTACCTCGCCGCGCTCCAGGGCGTGCCCGGCGAACTGTACGAGGCCGCGCAGCTCGACGGCGCCTCGATCCGGCAGCGGCTGTGGCACGTGACGATCCCGCAGATGCGCTTCATCCTGCTGATCACGCTGCTGCTCCAGGTCATCGGCACCATGCAGGTGTTCATCGAACCCTTCGTGCTGACCGGCGGCGGACCGAACGACGCCACCGTCACCGTCCTGCTGCTGCTCTACCGCTACGCCTTCGTCTACAACGACTTCGGTCTGGCCAGCGCGATGAGCACCGTCCTGTTCGTCGTCCTCGGCGCCTTCGCCGGCCTCTACCTGCGCCTGACCCGCTCCAAGGGCTGAGAGGAACCCGCCATGGCCACCGCCGAATCCGCCGCCCGCACCCTCGTCGCCCCCGCCGAGCTCGACCGGCCGCTCGGACGCCTGCTCTACCGGACCGTGCTGGGCACCGTCCTGGTCACCTTCACCGCCGCGTTCGTCTTCCCGCTGTACTGGCTGGTCTCCGGCGCGCTGAAGTCCTCCGCCGAACTCGCCGACCCGCACCCGACGCTGCTCCCGCACAGCTTCCACCCCGAGAGCTACAGCCAGGCGTGGAGCAGCACCGGACTGGGCCGCTACTTCCTCAACACCCTGCTGCTGGCCGCCGGTGCGCTGGTCTGCCAGCTGGTGGTGGACGTCTGCGCCGCCTACGCGCTGTCCAAGCTGCGGCCGGTGCTGGGCAACGTCGTGCTGGCGATGATGCTGGCCACCCTGATGCTGCCGGTCTCCGCGCTGCTGGTGCCCACCTACCTGACGGTGGTGGACGTCCCGCTGATCCACGTCAACCTGATCAACACGCCGTTCGCGATCTGGCTGCCCGCCTGCGCCAACGCCTTCAACATCTTCGTGCTGAAGCGGTTCTTCGACCAGATCCCGGAGGAACTGATCGACGCCGCCCGGATCGACGGCGCCGGGCCGGTGCGGATCCTGCTGCACGTGGTGCTGCCGCTGGCCCGGCCGGTCCTCGCCGTGGTGTCCGTCTTCGCGGTGGTCGGCGTCTGGAAGGACTTCCTGTGGCCGATGCTGACGCTGCCCGACCCCAAGGGCCAGCCGATCACCGTCGCCCTCAACACCCTCGCCAACGACATGCCCGCCAACCAGCTGCTGGCCGGCATGGCGATGGCCGCCGTCCCGCTGCTGGTGATCTTCCTGCTGTTCCAGCGCCACATCATGGCGGGACTGACCGCCGGCAGCCTCAAGGGCTGAACCGCCGTGCAGTAGAAGAGAACTGATGGATCGTCAGTTCCTGGACCGCCGCCCGCGCGCGGGCCGCCGTCCCCGGTGCCGACCTCCCGGGGGCGGCACCGCACCCCCACCGACCCGGCGCCGGCCGAAGCAGCCGCTCGACCACCACCACGACCGCCAGGACCACCAGGACCGCCAAGCCCGCCGCCCTCGCCGCGGCCGTCGCGCTCCTCGCCGGCCTCACCCTGTGGACGCTCGCCCCCGGTACCGCCCGGGCCGCCTCCGTCGTCCTGGAGGCCGAGTCCGCCGCCAACACCGGCGGCGCCGCCGTGGCCGCCGACCACGCCGGGTACACCGGCACCGGCTTCGTCGGCGGCTTCACCGACGGCAACAAGGGCGCGGCGAAGACCTCCTTCACCGTGCAGGCCGCCACCGCCGGAACCGCCAGCCTCGCGGTCCGGTACGCCAACGGCACCGGCTCCGCCAAGACGCTCACCCTGCTGGTCAACGGCGTCGCCGCCGGGCAGGTCACGCTGCCCGCCACCGCGAACTGGGACACCTGGGCGACCGTCCGGCAGGACGTCACCCTCAACTCCGGTGCCAACACCGTCGCCTACGCGTTCACCGCCGCCGACAGCGGCAACGTCAACCTCGACAACCTGACCGCCACCACCGGTACCACCGGCACCCCCACGCCGGGCGGCACGCTGGAGGCCGAGTCCGCCGCGCTCTCCGGCGGCGCCGCCGTGGCCGCCGACCACGCCGGGTACACCGGTACCGGCTTCGTGGGCGGCTACACCGACGGCAACAAGGGCACCGCGAGGACCGCCTTCGCCGTCACCTCCGCCACCGCGGGCAGCGGAACGGCCGACATCCGGTACGCCAACGGCACCGGCTCCGCCAAGACGCTCACCCTGCTGGTCAACGGCGCCGCGGCCGGGCAGGTCACGCTGCCCGCCACCGCGAACTGGGACACCTGGGCGACCGTCCGGCAGCCCGTCACCTACGCCGCGGGCAGCAACACCCTCGCCCTGGCCTTCACCACCGCCGACAGCGGCAACGTCAACCTCGACAGCCTCACCCCCACCACCCCCGCCGGCAGCACCGCGCCCACCGACCCGGGCACCCCGGGCGCCGACCTCCCCTACACCGGCTACGAGGCCGAGGCCGGAACCACCAACGGCACCGTCCTCACCCCCGACCGCACCTACCTCGCCGTCGCCTCCGAAGCCTCCGGCCGCAGCGCCGTCGAACTGACCCGGACCGGCCAGTACGTCGAGATCACGCTCACCGCCCCCGCCGACGCGATCAACCTGCGCTACTCCCTCCCCGACAGCGCCGACGGCACCGGCCAGGACGCCACCCTCAGTGCCTACGCCGACGGCCAGGCCCTGGGCAGCCTGCACCTGACGTCCCGTTACGCCTGGGTCTACGGGGCCTACCCGTACACCAACAACCCCGCCGACGGGCAGCCGCACCGCTTCTTCGACGAGACCCGCGCCACCCTCGGCCGCACCCTGCCCGCGGGCACCGTGCTGCGCTTCCAGAAGGACGCCGCGGACACCGCCGCCTCCTACACCCTCGACCTGGTCGAGGCCGAACAGACCGGCGCCGCCGGCACCCTGCCCGCCGGGTACGTCTCCGCCGCCGACCTCGGCGTCACCCCCGGAACCCAGGACGTCACCGCGGCCCTCAACAGCGCGCTCACCACGGCCAGGAACCAGGGCCAGGGCCTGTTCCTGCCGGCCGGCACCTACGTCGTCTCCGACCACGTCGACCTGTCCGGCGTGAAGCTGCGCGGCGCGGGCGTCTGGTACACCGTGCTGCGCGGCACCGGCCTCAAGGGCGGCCTGTACGGGACCGGCGGCACCAGCACCGTCGAGGACCTGGCGATCGACGGCCAGAACACCGTCCGCGACGACGCCAACGGGCAGGCCGGCATCGAGGGCGACTTCGGCACCGGATCCGTCATCCGGAACGTCTGGATCCGGCACACCAAGGTCGGCCTGTGGATCAACGCCCCCACCAAGGGGCTGCAGGCCACCGGCCTGCGCATCCGCGACACCTACGCCGACGGCGTCAACCTGCACGGCGCCGTCGACAGCACCGTGGTCTCCGACAGCAGCATCCGCGGCACCGGCGACGACGCCCTCGCCATGTGGTCCGACGGCGCCGCCGTCACCAACAGCGCCTTCCGCCACAACACCGTGCAACTGCCCACTCTCGCCAACGGCGCCGCCGTCTACGGCGGCAGCGGCAACAGCGTCGAGGACAACCTGATCTCCGACACCGTCACCGCGGGCGCCGGCATCACCGTCTCCAGCCGCTTCGGCCAGCCCTTCACCGGCACCACCACCGTCTCCGGCAACCTGCTGCGCCGCACCGGCAGCCTCGAGGTCAACTGGAACTCCCGGCTCGGCGCGATCTGGATCTACGCCGACCAGAGCGACCTCACCCGGCCCGTCGTCCTGAACGACAACACCGTCCAGGACTCCACCTACAGCGCGCTGCTGCTCTCCTGGCAGAAGCAGGTCGCCGACCTGCGCGTCGACGGACTGGTCATCGACCGGACCGGCCACCACGGCATCGAGGTCAACGCCGGCGGGCAGGGCACCTTCGCCAACACCCGGATCAGCGGCACCGCCGACGCGCCGCTGAACGTCACCGGCGGCTTCACCGTCCAGCGCGGCACCGGCAACACCGGCTGGTAGCACCCCCGCGCCCCCGCGCCCCCGCACCCC